>CAUVRW010000045.1:0-7265 GCA_963554425.1 uncultured Veillonella sp. | reverse complement strand
CTTCTAGCACACGGCCAAATATCCCTTGCGTAGGCATAATGCAACTTCCTACTTGTTGCATAATTTCACAACCTTGATGACACTCTTTGCCGATTTGTGTAACCTCTACGATAGTCTTACCTAAGGCTAATTTAGTACCCACTGGCAATTGAAATAAAGTCAAGCCTTCTACAGTAATATTTTCTGCAAAATCACCAGGGTTCACATCAGCACCGCTTTTACGCATTAATTCGATACTTTCAATACCAAGCAAGCTCAATTGACGATGCCATGGGCCTGCATGAGCATCTCCTTCAATACCATGATTTACTACTAACTCCGCTTCAGGGATGTTTGTTTTCTTTTGTCCTTTTGCTCTGCTAATTGAAATAGCAATAATTTTTGCGTCCATTATATCTCCTTAGATTATTATATTTAAAATTACCTATATAGTTCCTATTATATCACGTTTACACAGTAAATCTATAATAAAAAGCACGTCATCTTGAAACACAATAAATGCATTTCTTTAGAGACGTGCTCATTCTTTCATCAACGTTTACAGGTGAAAGCAATTATTCTTTTGTATCTGTATGACCTAGTCCGTTAAAGACCATGTTTAACACGACAGCTAAAATGCTGCCAAAGGTAATGCCACTTTCAAAAATAATTTTTGCAGCAGGTGGAAAATTATGATAAAACTGAGGGGCTCCGATAGGAATCATAGCCACACCAATGCTTAAAGCCACAATCACTAAGTTATGATTATCCTCATACTCAACCTTTCCTAAGGAACGGATACCACTAGCAATAATCATACCAAACATAGCGATCCCTGCACCACCCAATACAGGACTCGGAATGGATGCTACTACAGCAGCCAATTTAGGGAACAATCCTAACACCATCAAGATTACACCAGATGTAGCCACCACGAAACGGCTTTTCACATTCGTTACTGCAATCAAGCCAATGTTTTGTGCAAATGCCGTATAAGGAAAACTATTTAAAAACCCTCCAATACAAGTAGACAATCCATCCGCTTGTAAACAAGAGCTCAATGTTTTCTTGTCCACTTTTTTATCCACAATTTCACCTATAGCAATGGCATCTCCCGTGGTCTCTACCATACAGACAGACATGACCACAAGCATAGCGATGATAGAACTCACATCAAAGGTAGGTATACCAAACGCTAATGGTGTCACAATACCAAACCAATCTGATTGGCCAACTTCTGTAAAGTTGACAACGCCTAAGAAATAGGCGATGATAGTCCCCCCCAATAATCCGATGAGAACAGATAAATTGCTGAGAAAACCTTTTGCAAATCGATTGACTAATACTACAATGAGTAATGTTAATCCTGCTAACCATAGATTCGTGGAGCTAGCATAGTTCGGATCTTCCGGAGATACGCCGGCAATCCACATGATGGCTACAGGCATCAAGCTAATACCGATAATAGTAACTATCGTCCCCGTTACTACAGGCGGAAATAATCGAATGAGACGACTAAAATAAGGAGCAATCAAAAAGGTAAATAATCCTGCCACAATGATGGCACCATATACAGCTGGTAAACCATGCTCTGTTCCGATAATAATCATAGGTGCTACCGATGCAAAGGTAACGCCTTGAATCATAGGAATACGTGCACCTACTGGTCCTATTCCTAATGTTTGAATCAATGTGGCAATACCACAGGCAAATAGATCCGCATTAATGAGGCGTATTAAATCCTGCGTTGATAATCCCAATGCATTCGCCAAAATAATAGGCACAGCTACTGCACCTGCATACATAGCCAATACGTGTTGTAGTCCATAGGAAAACAACTTAGATAGGGGTAACATTTCGTCAACAGGATGGACCTGTTTAGCGGTTTCACTCATGTCATCTCTCCATTCATTTTTACATTATTAAGAAGTTGTACTAATTACAACACCATTACATTAAACCATAACTTATATAATTTATCAAAAAATTAGCCTACTCCATGACGAGTAGGCTAAGGCTTATTTCCCTTTGTATTCTTTAACGGAAGGGTTATGATCTTTCATAGCTTGCTCTAGCCCAAAGATGACCATTTCGTTCATATATGTACGCAATTCATCATTGTGCACTTTCTCTGCATGACGTGCCAAAATCCCTAAGAACTCTTCCTTGTAGGCATCTACTTCATTGGCTGATACATAACGATGACTATTTAAATAGTTTTGATAATCTGCGTATAAGCTATTTAACACTTTTCTTCCATAGCTATCTTTTTTCCAACGATGGCTTTCAATGTAAAAGTTTTTCCGCACATTCATATAATACAATGCATTAATGACGTCCAATTGCCCTGCAGAGATAACTTGATGCGTTTGCAATTCATATAATTGTTTACTATGATCTTGCCCATAGTTAGCAAAGGTATCCACCACTTGCTTTACTTCCCAGTTGGGACTCTCCACTGTAATCTTAGCTTGTATTTCTGAAATAACTTGTAAGCCTTCTTGCTCTGGTAACATTAACGGATCTTGTGCCGCATACGCCGTTTGACCTAAGGCTATCACACCAACAATAGCAGCGCCTAGTATCCAATGTTTACTTTGTGTTTTCATACAAAACTCCTTTCAACCATTGATGTAACTCCATGTATTTTGATTATCTCTTATTATACCGATTTTGTATTGTTTATTCAATGTGCAATTGTATATAGAAAGCATCTTTTAAACATCCTTTGCTTCTTGACTTTTAATTCCCTATCTATTACCATATAGTTAACTATGATAATATATATCATTATCAAGTCTTTGCAACGGAGGTGTCCATGAAATATTTTGAATTAGAACCACTGCCTTATTCTGACCGTGCCTTAGAGCCAATCATCGACAGAGAAATACTCACGTCTTTGTATACTAATGTATACAGCCATGCCATATCTCAACTTAATGACCTAGTAGAAGACTTTCCGGACCTTCGTTTCGGCCATATCGATTGTCTACTAGGTGGTCTAAGCCATGTACCACAAGAAATTCGTCAAGACATTCAGGTCTATGGTGGTACCTATAAGAATCTAACCTTATTTTTGCACACCTTAACAAGCCCGAATACAAGTACTATCGACGGAGCAATCAAAGATGCTATCAATCGATGCTTTGGTTCCCTGGAAACATTCCAAAAACAGTTTACTGACGAGGCTCTCGCTCATATTGGTAATGGATGGACTTGGCTTGTCATCAACCCTGATAATACCCTTTCCATTACTTCCACCAAAGAACAGGATAATCCAGTTATGGATATGCAAACTGCAATATTAGGTATCAATCTATGGGAGTATATGTATTCCCATTCCAGCCGTGAAGAATATATTAACAACTTCTTCACCATTGTGAACTGGAAGATTGTAAATCATATCTATGAAGAAACATTAAAAAATCCAAATCGCTTTGGACATGAATAAAACAAATAAAAGCTGTCATCACATCGCCGTGGATGACAGCTTTTTTCTATTCTTTTGGCACAGTGCCCACATGAACTGCTACAATACCCCCTGTAAGTTCAAAATACTTAGCATCTTGTAGTCCCACATCTTTAAAAATTTGAAGCACACCTTCTTGCCCCACATACCGGCGCAAGGATTCTGGGAGCCACGCATAGGACGATTGATCACGACTCAATTTACCCAGCACAGGCAAAATCTTTTCAAAATATAAATAATAGGCTTGTTTAAACCCAAACATAGTTGGCTTTGCTAATTCCAAAGTAACCACCTTGCCACTTGGTTTAACAACACGCTTCATTTCTCGAATCGTTTGTTCAATGCTTGGCACATTGCGCAAAGCAAAACCAGATACAGCTCCATCAAAAGAATTGCTTTCATAAGGTAAATCCATCGCATCCCCTTGGGTTAAGGTCACACGATCTGTATACCCTTCTTTCTCTAGACGATTCTGTCCAACTGCAAGCATCTCAGGACTAAAATCAAGTCCTTCTACATGTAAGGACGGAATCTCTTGTAATGCAGTTTTTGTCAACATACAGGTACCACATGCAATATCAGCCAATCGCATACCTTCTGTCAATTCTAATTGCTCGATAGCAAATTTACGCCACCGTGCATCTTGGTTAAAGCTCAATAGGGTATTCATCATATCGTAATGTTTCGCAATATGAGAAAATACATCTTGCACATAGGCTTTTTTATCTTCATGTGTTTTAAATTCCACAATATACCTCCAGTTAATTACACCGTTATCCATTATACACGAATGGCTAAGGATATTCCATAATTTGTGATTTTTTTCTCTTGCCAAAAGAATCTATTCCGTTTATAATGTGCTTATGTCTTTTATGAGTAGATATTTGTACTCGATTTTAAGTATTTATAAGTATAAGGAGTTTTCTATGAGGGCATTATTTCAATTTATCAATAAATTTAGCCTTATCCAGCAGATCTGCATAGGCCTCTTAATCGGTACCGGTATTGCCGTATGGTCACCAGAAAACGCTGTGAAGTTATCTTTATTAGGTACCATCTTCGTAGGTGCATTAAAAGGTGTGGCACCGGTATTAGTATTTTTCTTGGTCATCGCAGCAGTTAGCCGCCATCGATCTGGTCAAAAAACAGGTATGCGTTCCATTATCGTCTTGTATTTAATCGGTACATTTGCATCCGCAGCTATCGCTGTAGTAGGCAGTTTCTTATTCCCAACTACCTTGTTATTATCCGCATCTCCAGCCGATACAGCACCTCCTAGCGGTATCACCGCTGTACTTTCTACCTTATTAACAAATATCGTAGAAAATCCTGTGAAAGCCATCTTAGGTGGTAACTACATCGGTATTCTCGGTTGGGCTTTATTATTTGGTTTCGCCCTTCGCCATGCAGCAAATGAAACAAAAGATGTGATGTCTTCTATCTCTGATGCAATCACACTAGCTGTACAATGGATCATCAAATTTGCTCCCCTTGGTATCATGGGTTTAGTGGCTCAATCCATCGGCGAAAATGGATTAGGTGCTTTACTGACATACGGTAAATTATTATTAGTATTATTAGGCTGTATGTTTGCCGTAGCACTCATCATCAACCCATTAATCGTAGCTATCGTGATGAAACGCAATCCATATCCATTGGTATTCCGTTGTCTTCGTGAATCTGGTGTGACAGCCTTCTTCACTCGTAGTTCCGCTGCGAACATTCCAGTGAACATGGATTTAGCAAAACGTTTAGGCATTACACCAGATACGTATTCCATTTCCATTCCACTTGGAGCTACTATCAACATGGGGGGTGCAGCCATCACGATCACAGTAATGGCATTGGCTGCTGTATCTACATTGGGTATTCAAGTAGACCTAGCTACTGCTATCTTGCTTAGCATTATTGCTACTATCTCCGCTTGCGGTGCCTCTGGTGTAGCTGGTGGTTCCCTATTATTGATTCCATTAGCTTGTTCCCTATTCGGCATTTCCAACGACGTAGCTATGCAAGTGGTAGGTGTTGGTTTCATCATTGGTGTGATCCAAGACTCCACTGAAACAGCCTTAAACTCTTCTACAGATATCTTATTTACAGCTGCTGTAGATTACGCACGCAATGGCTATCCAGCAGACAAAGTATAAGAAAACAATTCATACATAGCGTTTGAAAGGTCTACTTGTTCTTTGGTATGGGACGCCCAATAGAATATTCAATACAATATAGCTTATAAAAGTAAGCGCTAACAAGGACTGGCACAACATATTCCAGTCCTTTTAGTATACCTTGTATAATATTTTGGATCTTTCCTAAGTTTTGAAGACAGCAATTAATCTGCTCAGTTTCTTTTATATAAGAACTGTAATAACATATAAATATACTGGTCTTATAATATATTTAGGGACACCAATAGGCACTAGAAAAATAAGAGGCAAGTTGACACCCATTGTTCAACTTGCCTCTTGTGTATTGCATATACCTTATGTATTTTTTATAGTTCCTAAGTTTTATCTACTGATCATTATACCCCAGTATAGCCGTGCACTACATTGGGCTTCACGACAAATGTCGGCAGTACCGCTTCCACTAACTGACTCAATTTCTGTGAAAGTTCCTCTTTTGTATATTTCACACTATGCGGCACTTGTACGTCAAAGGCTATCTTTCTATTCTCCACATCGATGCGGATATCATACAAAGAAAAACTCTCATCATAGGCTTGGATAACTGACACTAACCGTTGTTGTAAGGCAACAGTTTGCTCATTCACAACGATTGGGTCCATGTGGATTGTGAGCTTTAACTGCAATTCTTTTAAAGCTTGTCGTTCTACACGGTCAACCATAGTATGGATGGTCATAGCATCTTGCTTGGCATCTACTTCTACGTGAATAGAGGCATACTCATGCCCTGGACCATAGTCATGAATCATTAAGTCATGAGTGCCTAAGATACCGGGCTTAGATTCTACAAAACTAATAATCTCTTGCACACGCTCTGCTGTAGGTTCAAATCCCAATAAACGGTCTGTCGCTTCTTTCAGCACCTCAAAACCAGCTTTTGCAATGATCAATGCTACAATTAATCCCAAATACCCGTCAACACTCAATTGGAATATGCCACCTAACAATAAGCCAATAGCAATTGCTGCGGTAGCCCATACATCAGATAAAGCTTCTTTCCCATTGGCACGCAAGATAGGGGAATCAATGCGATTACCAATGGAACGCAAGAAGAACGATAACCAAATCTTTAAAGCCATAGCGCCTAACATAACAGCTAGTGCAGACATGGAAAACTCCACTACCTCTGGGTTCATAATGTGTTCTACCGCTTCAATGCCTAATTGAGTAGCTACGACAAAGAGTAATATAGAAAAACCAATGGATAACAAATACTCCATTCGACCATGTCCATATGGATGTTCTGCATCTGCTTTACGTCCAGATAATTTAAAACTCAAAAAGGATACTAATGATCCTCCTGCATCTGCTACATTATGGATGGCATCACTAATCATGGCAATGGAGCCGATAAGAAAACCGATGACTAATTCGCCTAAACAAACTAACACATTTACCATAATACCAGTGATACTCGCCATAATCCCATATTGTTGGCGTACATTAGTATCTTTGACTTCATCTTTATTTTTTACAAATAAACGGATTAATACTTCTGTCATACTACACCTCTTTCATCCATTTAACATATACTTACAATTCTACCCCATTCTAATCTTCTATATCTCAGAGGTAGCTTTTATTCTCATTTACTTTCTCATTATATACTATTATTTAACTATTATCAACTA
>CAUVRW010000044.1:0-7300 GCA_963554425.1 uncultured Veillonella sp. | reverse complement strand
GTATATAAATAATCATATTGTTCTTGTGTCAATGTATCTAAATCGTAGCCCATAGATTGCAATTTCAATTTCGCAATTTCTGCATCCACTTCATATGGCAATACATGTACATCATGTTCCATGTCTGCTCCATGGTGCAAGATATATTCTGCTGCTAAGGCTTGCATTGCAAAGGACAAGTCCATGATTTCCGCTGGATGTCCATCACCTGCTGCTAGGTTTACAAGGCGACCTTCTGCTAATACATACAATTGGCGACCATCTTGCATATGGTAGGCTTCGATATTTTGGCGTACTCGTTCATGAGATACTGCCATGGCTGCTAAGTCTTTCACATTGACTTCGCAATCGAAATGTCCCGCATTACAAAGCACAGCGCGGTCTTTCATCACTGCATAATGTTCTTCTGTGATGACATCCTTACAACCCGTGACAGTACAGAAAATATCACCTATTTTAGCTGCTTCCACCATTGGCAATACTTTGAATCCATCAAATACAGCCTCGATAGCTTTAATTGGATCCACTTCTGTTACATACACGTGGGCACCTAGGCCTTTGGCACGAAGTGCCACACCTTTACCGCACCAACCATAACCAGCAACGACTACATTTTTACCTGTAACCGTCAAGTTTGTAGTACGCATAATGCCATCCCAAACAGATTGTCCTGTACCATAACGATTGTCGAACAAGTATTTACAGTTAGAATCGTTAACAGCGATCATAGGGAATGTCAATTGTTCCGCTTCAGCCAAAGCTTTCAAACGGTGTACGCCTGTAGTGGTTTCTTCACTACCGCCCAATAAACGTTCTTTCGCATCTTGGCGAGTCGTGTGAAGTAAGCTTACTAAGTCGCCACCGTCGTCGATGATGATATGCGGTTTATGATCTAGTGCTTTGTTCAAGAACATCGTATATTCTTCGTCTGTACAATTGTACCAAGCATAGACAGTCAATCCCATATCCACAAGTCCTGCTGCCACATCATCTTGGGTAGATAATGGATTGGACCCTGTAACGATAACATCAGCACCACCACGTTTTAACACGGTAGATAAATACGCAGTTTTTGCTTCTAAATGAACAGATACCACGATAGTTTGACCTTTGAAAGTTTGCTCTTTTTCAAAACGGTCTCCTAATGTATTTAAAGTAGGCATAAAATTAGCTACCCAGTCGATTTTTTTACGACCTTCAGCGGCTAAGGAAATATCTCGAATTAAAGATTGCATTGATGTTCTCCTTTTAGATTCTTCATGATAGATTATAATTGAAAGCCACCATACTCAGCCATACGATGATGCGCAGGATAGTCTGCATTCACATCGATTCCTTTGATGACTTCTTTCACTAACGATTGCAATTGTTCTGCCATTTGTTGCATCATATCTACTACTTCACCATGGGTCAAAGCAGATTCAGAAATGCCCGCAGCATAATTAGTAATCATAGAAATTGTCATATATGCCATTTCGGCTTCATTGGCTAAGGTCACCTCTGGTACATTTGTCATGCCCACTGTTTGTCCACCTAACATAGCGTACATGCGAATTTCAGCAGGAGACTCAAAACGAGGGCCCTCTGTACATACGTAGGTGCCGCCATTGTGAACCGTTAAGCCTAATGATCTCGCAGCACTTTCAACAATAGAGCGCAACTCAGGACTATATGGTTCCGTTACATCCACATGCGCCACAGGACGGTCCCCACCTTCGTAGAATGTATTCACACGGTTTTTCGTAAAGTCTAAAAATTGGTCAGTCAACACAAAATGACCAGGTCCAAAGTTCTCATCCAACGAACCAACCGCTGTGGTAGATACGATGAACTTAACACCTAACTTTTTCAAGCCCCAAATGTTGGCACGATAATTAATCTTGTGCGGTGGAATCGAATGATCACGGCCATGACGGGCTAAGAAGTACACCGTCTTACCTTCATAAGTGCCACATACATAATGAATCTCACCATAAGGTGTCATCAAAGACGATTCCGTCATAGTTTCAAACATATTTGGATCGTACACACCGGTACCACCAATAATAGCAATGGCTGACATATAGTTCCTCCTTGAGAAAGATAGAATTCATATTACATAACTAGTATATCATATACGACCTTTAATATAGGTATAATCGATTATACGTAAAAGCTTTTATGGACTATAAAAAACACATATAAAACTATTTCATCATGCCAAAATAATGTATAATTTTGTCATTTATCAACGTATACACCAGTTTTAATTGTTGTTTGGGAATATTCATATATTTTTCCATCATAGAACGCATATTAGCTAAGATTTCTTGGCAGTCTTTACCGTCACTAGCTTCACGTATATCCTCTTGTGTAATAGTAGCAATCTCATGGGCTACTATATTTCTAACATTCTTTAAAATTGGTGTGAAAATTTTTAGCCTGTTCACTAAATCAGATTGAGTATAGGAATGGAACTGTATCATATTAAACATATGAAAAAAAGATAATTCAAAATCCTTAGTATCATAATTTAACTGAGTCATAGAACGCTCCCAGGACTTATACAATTCTGGATATTCTTTAGATAGTTTGAGATGATCTACCATCCCTCGACGACCTCTAACCTCAATGTTTCTAAAATTAACTCTATAGGTTTCTTTAAGAATACATTTCATAAATTGGAATAAGTAGGGCGTCAATTTCACTATGAAATCTTGATACATCCCTTTTTCAATACGAATTTGTGCAATATATAAATATTCGATTAAGTTTCTAATTTCTATTTTGGAAGAAGGTATAGAGTGCGTAAGGCTTTGTTTCAATTCTTTAGGAATATAGTTCAAAGATGTATCATACTCAAAAGCACTTCGATACATACTATGTTGTAGTAGCTTACCTATTATATCAAGATATTCCTTATCCTTCTCCTCAGCTAGCATCTTATATTCTTTAAGTACCTGGAGAGCTTGTTTATATTCATATACTTTTACTAACGAAATACATCTTTCTTTTAGAAATCGTCGCTTTACTATCTGTAGCAAAGGTTCATGACAGCGATTATTTGTTCCTTGTTCATTGTCAAAGTTACATTCTATCACATAATCAATTTCTTCATTACCTTGCAATGCATGTTCTGTTCTATTTGAACGCTCAGTAGGTGTATCGACCTGAACCCCGGTTACATCTGTATTTTCAATCGCAAGATATGTCATCAACTGACACATTTGTGGTGTTCCAGATGTTAAATTAATTAAAAATTCCGCTTCTGAAAACTCATCTTTTAATCTATAAAATTCATCAACTAAACTATACAATGCATCAATCTTGTGGACTTCTTGAAGCTCTGTTTTTATTAACCTTACTACACACTGTGGATTTACATAAGAAATTGCTTTTGTATATTGCTGATTACGTTCTTCCTCTACTACCATTTCTTTCGAAAGAAATAAGACAGCCATATCTGGCTTATAATGACGAATTATATGGAGCATACCTCCATCATAACATCCCCGTATAGGGTCTGTTGTTCCTATAGCAGAATATAATATTTTCATACCTAACTCTTAATCTCTTCTAAATTTACTTTCATAGCACCCATACCGATGGCTACCTTGATACCACAACCACAAAGCGTTCCATAATAACATAGCATAGCTGCTAAATTAGACAAAATCATATTGCGTTTACATAGTAATGTATAATCGCCTTGGAATCCTGGAATTTTAGTTCTTTCTAGATAAAATCGTTGCAATCGCATCCGATAATCTGCCACATATAGGTTAGTACAGGTAGACTGGAATAACTCTTCATCATCATATACATCTGATGTACTGAAGATATTCCACTTTTTCAAGAAACTTCTCATCATTTTTTCAATATCTGGGAAAATAGCATATTCTTGATTCACCTTAAATGAAGTAGGCGTAACAAAATGAATATCTATCTTCTTATATTGCTTAGCCTCTCCTAGATAAGATTTTGCTATATCTCCATAGGTTGTTTCTAATACAACTCTACGTTCATCAATAATTAAGTTACCACTCTTTTGTTCTAACTTCACTATAGGAGCAATAGTATATAAGGAATCAACAATCTCACGTACACTATCCATTGTCAATGCAGTAATACGCCATACACTTGTATTACGCTCTTTATCATAATACACATATTGATGGTAAGGAGGTGTTGCTGTTGTATGTAAAAATGTAGCATACTCTGTAGATATACAAGACATAATTACACCATGTAATACGCTACCTAATGACTGTACAATTTTTTGTCCATTATCTAGATGAATATCAAACTCTATAGTTTTAATTTCAATCGTTTTCAAAATGTAACTTTACGCCTCCAAATATGTAATCTTTTCCTTTATACTTTGTTAGCTTTAAGGTTCGAGGGGAAATGATTCTATCTTGCCAATGTTTATGTATTTTAAAATCTTTTTGTAAACTTATCACTGATTTTACAACATTCACTTCATCTCTTGGATCGTCAAACAAAGGTAAAAGTAATGTTTTATGTAAAAAGCCAATACTACTTCCTAATAAACAAGTAACACCTTCTAAATCATATATACATGATTGCTCAACATTTCCTCTAAATACTTGTTTCCATCGTTGTAATAATCGTTGCGTATACATTTCAACAATTTTTACTAATTCAGTTATGGAGTGTATTCCTACTTTTTGTAATTCCTGAATATTAACACTCAACATACCTTTTAACCTTGTATTTGGCGTAATGCACTCTCTATATACAGATAACGCGTTTCTTTCATATTGTCCTGCTACAGAATCATATCTAGGTAAAATATACGTAGCTGTTTTATCCTTTGATGGTAACATAACATCTGATACTGAAACACTATGAAATAGTTTTTTTACACCGTCTCTAATATCTTCTCCTGTAGATTTTTTTATACACGATAGTATCAACATATCTAGAGCTTTTCCATACTCTCTTGTACATCTACGAAGTTCTCTATCATTGTTTGAAGCATCTATAAGTTTTTTCTGCCATTCGTGACGAAATGCTTCATTATTTTCTACTATATAAGCTATCACAGCAGAAATAATAACTCCCTTTAAGGAACTACCTGGAATATACGGCATTCCGTTAAGAGCAGTCATACATAAATACACATTATTTAATGATTTCTTAGATAGGGAACTTTTCACACAACGCAATTGACGTTTTGAAAGACTAGATAACACTGTATCATCAGGAACCCCAATTGTCCGTTCCATCCATTCATAAATCGTTTTTTTTGTTTGTTTTAATGTATAACATTTTATATATGCCTCATAGTCAGTAAGTTTATGTAAAGAGTCTAAATATTGAAACCATTTTTTCTGATTTAAAATATATACATCTTGATTTGAGCTATCTAAAATATAGTCAAATACTCTAAGCTCTTGTCCATTTCCAATAGAAACTGGTGTAATTACTTCTAATGTAAATGGAATTGTAAACGGTATGGATTTATTACTCATCAACATTCACCCCCAGCCAAAAGCCTTTCATATATTTATAAATTGGATGTGGGCTTTGATCATGATATAGTTCTATTACTTGTCCCTCTAATTGTACAGGCATACAACTTCCTTCTTGCAAGGCATAAAAAGAATTTCGTTTATAGGGGGCTACTATAGATTCACTATATACAAATCCGCTTCTTCGCTTCAATTTATACGTACCATGACTTAGTGTTTCAATTTCATCTGCCTTGGGTGTAATTGCACTAACGGACATATATATAGGTCCTTCTTGATGCAACAAATTATATAATGCCGCCGCATCATCACCGCACAATGGTAATTCGTCCAGCTCAAACTCATTCTCTAGCATAAATTGTCCATAACCAGAACTTCGTTTCCCACCAATGCCCGTATAACTTAAGAACTCAAAAATCGCTTTAACTCTTTCTATATCCCCTTCATTTTTTACACCGAGTATACAATATAGGCCTGCATCGTGTACAAACTTAAAAGATCCTACTACATAAGGCTTACTATTATCTTCTCTTAATGCTACTCGCTGAGATGTGAGGAACTGTCCAAAAATAGGTTCATCAGTTACTTCAGACGGTGAGTACTGACCAGACTCATTATATAGATTAGATGCACGAACATAACCTATTTTCTTTATTTTTTTCTGTTGCTTCACTTGTTCTTGTAATAATGAAGTATTAGTGATGGCATCATACTTTCTATGTCCCACATAAATTGGACGTGGCACAAATAACTCTAATTCTTGACTTAGATTTTTAAACGGAAAAAGGCTTGAAATTTTTATATGTCCCAATCGCAAGGACTCCAGAAACCACTCTACTTCTACTTGATTATATCCAATTTCATTCACACAAGCAGATACAAAGGTATCTGACGATATAGTTATTTGCACTTTATCTAACGACCCACCTTCATTAGTGTTTCCAAAGTGAACAGAACTTGTGAATGTAAAAGGAAAGATATAATATCTCATTACATCACCTTAGCCTTGCAAAATGACTTTACATCGTTCACATAATGCAGCATCATCTGGGAATGATGTTACGTTGATATTTTCAATCGCTACGCGACCATATCCACGTGTTCCATGGCCACCCAAATAATCTAACTCTAGCAGTTTTATTCCGGTACGTAAAGTTTTCAAATCTTCTTCAAGTTCTGTTTCATCAATTACTGTATACACTAACTGGAATACAAACTTTGCACCTGCAGGTACGCGCTCTATTTGCCTTGGATTAGCTTCACCATTTGCCCGTTTAATAGAGTTTTCAAACTTCACTTCCCCCATATACGTATCAGTTTCGATAGATTCAAATAACGACTTACTCTCTTCAGATACAAACAAATCTTGAAATTGCAAACGAGATATAATCTGAGGAATTGTAGATCCAAATAAACGTTTTATAACTTCATCATCTTTATGAATTTCATTGACAATATACCGTTTACTTCTATAGCGTGCTAATAATGTACGAATTTTACCTTTTAATGAACTACCTGGAACAATTGGTTCCTGTGTTAACGCATCACGAACAAATGGACTATCTACAGATCCAATAGGTGCATAATCGCTGCCTCCACCAATATGCATACCAGTCTTGACTACTAAGTTACCTTTGATAATAACTTTCCCACGAATTACATTTTTAATCTCTTCATTCATCATTAACGTCTCCCCCTAGTACTATTTCCTCGACTATTACTGGTGTTATATTTCTTATCTCTAGTGGATATTGCTGAATAATACTTATGGAATGCAACTAATGCTTCTATATACTTGCAGTATTCATTAAACTTCTCAATAT
>CAUVRW010000043.1:0-7340 GCA_963554425.1 uncultured Veillonella sp. | reverse complement strand
AATTATAACAAAAAAGCTCACTAAAATGACTAATCATCATTCAAATGAGCTTTTCACAATACATCTTTAAAATGAGATTATTTAAAATGCCGTAATGGTTGCAAGCAATCCAAAGATAATTCCCGGCAAGTTTGCTACTGCCAAAGGATAGTCCTTTTTTTCTTTTAAAAGTCCGTAACTTGCCCATATGATACAGTTAATCGTCGCTGCCAAGGGCTGCAGAAAAAATGTTTTATTCCCATCCAAGTTTCCCATGATTTGCGGAACATAAGACACATACATCATTACTGAAAGGAATGTTCCAAGCCATCCTAACATTTTTAAATTTTTTTCACTCATTCTATTATCTTCCCTCTTATAAGATCAATTAACTTAAATATTTTAGTAGTATATCACAAAATGTTAGGAAATCAATACTTAAATTTAAGTTTTTATATAATATCTATGAAGTAGTCAAACATTTGTGACACAACCCTAAACTTTCTGGTATAGAATCTCTCCCCATCAATCTTATGACTTCGCTCTATCTTTCCATTTTGCCACGGTGAAAATAAACCTAATAAAACCGTAGTAAAAGTGTCCTTTTACTACGGTTTTAATATAGAGTCAACCGGAACTATTTGCTACTATTGCCACTATTGTGGACCTTCTCCAGCAATAATACGCTCTGCCTCTACGTTAGATAAATCATAATGCATAAAGTTTTTATAGAAATCTTGTGTTTCTTTCACTAGGTTAATATCCGCAAATAATTGTGGTTGGATGATTTGACCTGCCCATAAGATTTGTAATGCTGATTCAGCACTATATCGATCCCATTTAAATGTTCCTACAGGATTACTATATACACGACCCATTTGAACCGCTTTAATGCCACTCCATTGTGGATCATTCATAATTTTTTCAATAGCTGCTTTAGAGTTCACATCACCCACTATAATAATATCTGGGTTCGCTTTGATGATTTCTTCCATGGTTAGTGTAAGCCCACGACCTTTTTGTTCGATCGCATTAATACCCCCAGCATAGTGAATCCATTCATCAATAATTGTTTTAGTACCATCTACTTTTAGTAAATTTTCACCTGTCGCAATATGCATCACTCTTGGACGTTCCGCATCAGTTAAAGCTTTCGTTTTTTCTTCTGCTAAAGCGATATTTTTATCTAAATACGCATTGTAACTCTTAGCAATCTCTACCGCATTGCCACCAAGAATATCGGCAGTCATGGATACTACATTGCGAAGTCCTTTATAATCAGTAAACTCCATATGCACTGCTGTAAAGCCACCTTGACGGACTTGTTCTGCTTGTTTTTTACTATTTACAATAATCACTTGTGGTGATACTTTTTGTAGTTCTTCTAATTGTAAATCAAAGCCAAAACGATCTGGTGCAGCAATATTTTTAATATTTGGATAAATATGTGAGAACCAAGGTAATGTTTGTACATATTGTGTAGTAGCAACTAACTTATCTGCTCCACCTAGCATCAACATAACTTGATTATTCGCTGGCCATAAGTCAGCAATCCGCTCCACATGTGTTGGTAATTGAACTTGGGTGCCACCAATATCGGTGATAGTATGTACTTCTTGCGTTGCTCCTTTTGATGCATTTTCTGTACCACAACCGGCTAACAAGCCAATGGAAATCAACAATGCAAAGAGCATAGTAATAATTCGTTTCATAACGTCTCCTAACTAGCTTCCATACACAAACTAACTACTTCAAAATCACGTGTCTATACATTTAATTTGCAGGACTTTCACCATGGATAATACGTTCTGCATCATCACTAGATAAATCAAAATGTAAGAAATCTTTATAGAACTTTTGTGTTTCTTTCACTAGGTTAATATCCGCAAATAATTGTGGTTGGATGATTTGACCTGCCCATAAAATTTGCAATGCCGCTTCGGCACTATACCGGTCCCAGTTGAACGTTCCTACAGGATTGCGATATACACGATGATTTCTAACAGCTTTTAAGCTTGCCCATTGTGGATCATTCATCATTTGGTCAATGCCTTTTTGCGCTTGTGTACCACCGATGATGATAATATCTGGATCTGCTTTGATGATTTCTTCTATAGTTACTACGATTTGTGGACCTGCTGCTGTAATGGCATTCTTACCACCTGCATAACGAATCCATTCATTGATAATTGTTTTGTCTCCATCTACTTTTAATAGATTATCTCCACCTACGATATGCAACACGGTTGGTCGTTCTGCATCGCTAAGATGTTTAGTTTTTTCTTCCGCTAATTTCACATTACCATCTAAATAGGCTAGATATTGTTTGCTAATATCGATGGCTTTACCACCTAATACATCGGCTGTAATAGCCACTGTTTTGCGCAATCCTTCATAGTCTGTAAAATTCACACGTACTGCTGGAAGACCCGCTTTGCGGGCCATTTCAATTTGGTTCTTATTGCTAGCCAATACCACTTGTGGATTTAATTTTTGAATTTCCTCCATTTGCACATCTGTGCCTTTTACTGGAGCTGGAATCTCTTTAATTCTAGGATACACCTTTACAAACCAAGGCAACCCCTGCACATTTTTTGTAGTAGATACTAATGTATCTGCACCCCCTAACATCAATACTACTTGGTTATTAGCATGCCATAAATCTGCTACTTGTTTGATATCTTTTGGAATCGTCACTTCCGTTCCATCAATATCTGTGACAACCCTCGTAGAAGATGTATTCCCTTGGGATGCATTTTCTGTGCCACAACCAGCCAGCATACAAATGGCGGTAAATAGGGCTAATAACAATACTACAATACGTTTCATAGAACCTCCCCTTTCTGACCTAACTGTGGAATCACACATACTGTGCGCTGTACCGTTTCGCTGTAAAACAAACTAAGCTTTGTCCGGTAAATCCTCTCCAATACTTCCGCAGTTACATCACTGACAGAATCGTAAAAATCTATTGTTCCACCACGACATAAACCAACACGGCTATTCAGCAATAAAGCCTGCTCTGGCACATGTGTAGTAAAAATAATAGCATACCCTTGTGTTCGCAACTGTTCTATCGTTTCTAGAACAATCACTTGATTGCGTATATCTAATGCAGATGTTGGTTCATCCATCAATAATAATCTTGTATCTTGCAATAAAGCGCGTCCAATGGCCACTAATTGACGTTGTCCACCACTTAAATCGCGACACGGTTTATCTCGTAATTCTGTAATCCCCAGCATCTCTAGTATGTTATCCGTTTTTTGAAATTCTTCTTTTCCTGGCGAAGAAAACATCCCCGTTCGTAACGTCGCTCCAAAGGATATATAATCTCGTACCGTATAGGCTATATCTGCCCCTATAATCTGTGGTACAAAAGCAATTAACTTCGCTCGTTCTTGAATAGACACACTCCCTAAATCTACACCATTGCAATATATATGCCCCGCTTGCACCTGCTGAAAGCACATCAAGCAACTAAGCAACGTAGATTTTCCTACCCCATTACGCCCTAATAGAGCTAAGGTATCGCCAGCTTTCACAGAGAATGATAAGTCCGTAAAAATATTAGGCTCTCCCTTGCCATACGAAAAAGAGATAGAATCTACTGAAAGTTCAAAGGAATCCATTAGAAATACCTCCGTTGTTTATACAATACCCACGCAAAAAATGGCGTTCCAATGAATCCACAGAGTATTCCTAGTGGAATCTCCGCTGTTGTTAACGCTCTAGCAAATAAATCTGCTACCATCAAAAAGGAGGCACTGACTACTATCGTAGCGGGAATCAATTTTTTATGATCATGACCTACTAACATACGTGATAAATGTGGTATCACAAGACCTACCCAACCAATGGTACCACTCAAACATACAGCCGCTGCCGTCAATAACGTAGAAATACCTATTATAACAATCCGTTCTCGCTGTACATTGGCACCTAAACTTTGTGCTTCCTGATCAGACAAGGACAAAATATTTAAGCGCCACCGCAAGGCTATGATTGCTATTGTTCCTACCACAATAATCGGCAACACATAAAATAAATTATCCCATGTAACTTTCGCTAAACTACCTAATTGCCAATACACAATATCCTGAAGTTCTGTATCTGGATCTGCAATATATTTCAGCAATCCAATGATAGCTGCCATAAATCCAGACACAATGATGCCACACAAGACAAGAACAATCCTAGATTGGTTTTGAATCAATCTAGGTAATAATAATGTAAGGCATACCGCTACAATCCCACCTATAAAAGCACACACTGCTACCCCATATAATGACAAATGCGATAAGATACCTAAGCAGGCTCCTACACTAGCACCGTGTGAGACACCTAGTAAATCTGGTGATACTAAATCATTGCGGAAAACTCCTTGATAGGCTGTTCCCGATACAGCTAACGCAACACCTACCAAAATAGCACCTAGTACACGAGGCAATCGAATCTCCATAACTACATTGTACATAGATGCATCCCAAGTGATGGGGAGTACTAAAAATTTTGACAGTAATATGTTCCACACTTCTTGAACAGGAATAAAGAATCGTCCCATCACCAAAGACAACAAAAAAATTCCTGCACACACAAGGACCGCTATCATCATAGTCCGCTTATAATGATACATAATTATCCTCCCATTCTCAGTTACACGTATACACTTACTATAGATAGTTATTTCAAAATTTGCAAGGAGTTTTTTTACGTATTGAAAACATTCATAATTAAAAAGCTGTAATGAAAGTTTCCTTTCATTACAGCTTATATAGAGCCTCTACTCTCTATGAAGTATGCAATTAAATATGTTGTCCTTTGATCATATCGTATTCAGACACGCTCACTTGTTGTTTACGTCCAGCAATTTTTAATACTGTATATCCCAAGATACCAGATACGATAGAACCAACGAAGATACCAACTTTTGCCATTTCTTGTGCTTCTCCTGGAGGGAATGCCAACAAGGATACAAACAAGCTCATGGTAAATCCGATACCACAACATAGAGCGATACCATACACATGAGTCCAATTGGTTTGAGCTGGCATTTCCACTAGTTTAGATTTTACTAGTAAGAACAATGTGCCAAATACTCCTACTTGTTTACCTAATACTAAACCTACCGCAACACCTAATACAACTGGATGGGCAAAGCTTTCTAAAGTAAATCCGTGGAAAGATACCCCTGCATTGGCAAAACCAAAGATTGGAATAATTAAGTAGGTAACCCAGTTACTTAAGGTGTGTTCCCATTCAGATAATGGAGATACATGACGACCATCACGTATGCCATGGTATGGAATGAACGCCGCTAAAATTACACCTGCTAAGGTAGCATGCAATCCTGATTTAAACACACAGAACCAAAGGCCAAATCCTAATGCTAAATACGGAATTGGTCTCGTATAGTTCATACGGTTTACGTATTGTAACATGAACACGATGATTGCTGCTACGAATAAGTAAAAGAAGTTTAACTCCGCTGTATAGAAAAAAGCAATGATAACGATAGCCATCAAGTCATCCATAACAGCCAAGGTAGTTAAAAATACTTTCATTGCGATCGGTACTCGATCACCTAAGAGTGAAACAATACCAATGGCAAAGGCAATGTCTGTAGCTGTTGGTATCCCCCAACCATGAATATAGTCTGGATGATAACCGACAATGAAATAATAGATTAAGGCAGGCATTAAAAGGCCAAAAAATGCTGCGATACCAGGCAAAAATCGTTTTGCATTGGTATTCAATTCCCCTGCAATCATTTCTCGTTTTACTTCAAGGCCTACAAATAAAAAGAAGACCGCCATGGCCACGTCATTAATCCATAATTCAATAGACAATGGTCCTAATTTAGCATGAAGTAAAGAGTGGTACAAGCTTTCTACTGGAGAGTTTGCCAATAGCACTCCTACCACAGCAGCTACAAAGAGTAGTACGCCCCCTGCTGATGGTGATGTAAAAAAAGATACAATTCGATTCATATAATTACCCCTCTACTATGTAATATATATCATTGAATAAGTAAAATATGTCTTTTGTTATTATATCACTAATTATATTCTTTATCTATCGAATTTTTTCTATATTGTGCATGTATACAAAATCCAAACTCAATTCCCCGATGTCCTTACGGTATTGTCGTCCTTCAAAATGAATTGTCCTCACTCTTGTGTAGGCAATATCCAAAGATTCTTGTAAGGTATCTCCCAATCCTACGACACCTAGAACACGGCCTCCTTGTGTTACATAGTGATCGCTTTCAAATACTGTTCCAGAGTGAAATACCATCGACCTAATATCCACAGCCTGTATATCACCGGTGATGCTTCGACCTATCAATGGCTGATGTGGATATCCTTCGGATGCTAAGATCACACAAGAAGCATATTGTTTGGACCACTCCAAGGTCATCCCCTCTAACTGACCCGTAGCCGTAGCATACATGATTTCTCCTAAATCACTCTCTAATAATGGTAATACCACTTGTGCTTCTGGGTCTCCAAAACGGGCATTGAACTCTACCACTTTCGGCCCTTCCTCAGTAAGCATAAGACCCGTATACAAACAACCCACATAAGGATGCCCTGCTTCTGCCATAGCTTTCACGATAGGTTTTACTATGGTATCTACCACATCTTGTTCCAAAGTCTCATTCAGTTCTGGCACTGGTGCATAGGCTCCCATACCACCCGTATTAGGACCTTCATCATGATCTAACAATCGTTTATGATCTCTTGCTCCTATCATAGGCAATACGTGAGTGCCGTCCACAAAGGACAACAAGGATAGCTCCTGTCCTCGCATATATTCCTCAATTATAATGCTTTCTTCGGAACTACTCAGCATCTCTTCCAACACTCGTTCTGCTTCTGTGAAAGTCTTACAAATGGTAACACCTTTACCACCACAGAGGCCATCCCTTTTTAATACAATGGGCACGCCCCATTGATGGATGATGCGTTTTCCTGTTTCTACATCTTCGCAAACCTCATACTTTGCCGCAGGAATCTTATATCGACGCATTAGATCTTTCGCAAAAGACTTAGACCCTTCTATTCGAGAAGCCTGTTTGGATGGTCCAAATACTGGAATCCCCACGGCTCGAATTGCATCACTAAGTCCTTCTACAAGAGGTAATTCAGGCCCTATAACAACCAAATCAATCTTATAGTCTAATAACCAAGCTAGTAAGTTGTCTCGGTTATTCCAATCTAAGTTGACTACAGTGGCTATCGAAGTCATCCCTGCATTACCTGGCACTACATAGACATCTGTTACAGATGGGCTATGATGTAACTTCCAAGCTAATGCGTGTTCACGACCACCATTGCCAATAATACATACTTTCATAG
>CAUVRW010000042.1:0-7359 GCA_963554425.1 uncultured Veillonella sp. | reverse complement strand
AATCACCGCTCCGCCCTTTCCAGTAGGCAATAATCCTATCTCGTATCGTCATAGATCCTCCTTGTATCACATCGTATTATACCATGAGGAACGGGGCTTTGTATGTAGCTAGAGTCACGAACCGATGTGTAGTCTATGCTTTCATTGTGCTTTTAACGTAGTTGCAAGTAGTATTTTTTCTGTAACCATGCTATAATATAGGCATAAAAAAGAAGAGCCATCAACGTATAGTTGGCGTTAGGCTCATCTCAAATGTCAAAAAATGATAAGCCTAACGTATATAAGTGCTGCGAACACTTATTGGTAACGTTAGGCTTTTTCATCGTCTATTTCAATAGATCAATGAGTTGAATTGCTAAACTAGCAAGAGAAATCATCAAAGAGATTTTTTCGTACTTAGTCATAACAACCACCTCCTCCCATAGTAGGAAGAGATGAGCCTAACTTACGTTAGAGGCCCTTCTATGCTCTTATTATACCACAAAATTTGGCAAATCGTTTATATTTTGGTAATAGTTTGCAATTCTATAAAGGAACGCAGTTATGCGTAGCAGCCTTTGTGGCGGTCCTTACTAGTTAAATCACCCAAACCCAAGAAGCCCATGGTATACTCCTGAACAAACATTATGCAACACCATTTGAGAAGGAGTATGCCATGGGCTTCCTTTTGTCATATTCAGTTAAGACCGCCACAGGCTTCATAGCAGAACAAGTGACGTCTTATAAAAGCGCATGCTCTTTTCCAATTTTAATCACTTGTTCTACAGACATATTAGTAATACGTGCAATCATCTCTACCGATAATTTTTCGCGTAACATACCAATAATCGCTTCTATCTTTCCTTTAGTTTCACCTAAAACCATGCCTTCACGCCAATACTTTTTCCGATCCATTTCTAATTTCATATACTCACCTCTCCATTCTTTACTCTGCTTTACAACTTTCACTATCTCATCCATCTGTTTTACCAAACTATCTGTTGGTGGTTGTCCATCTACATAATCTAAAAAGTTCTGCAACAGCTCTGATACGTCATTCATTTGCCCTTTTGTACTTAAGAATATAGTGGTTGCACCATCTCCTAATTCTTCCCCTTGCTCTTCTCTACATGTTTTGGTATATGTATACTTATGTCGCTTTCCTGAGAATATTGGAAACGTGCAAATAAAGATAACATAACAATCATTCAAGGTTACATAATCATCGCCCTTTTCCATACAATAGTGATCAATTCCGCCATGGTAGAATCTGGTCCGTTTTATCATCTCTGGCATATTCTTGTACGTTTGCATTTCAATGTTATATACTGTTCCCTTATCATCGCTAACATACACATCCAAACGGATTCCCTTACCATCAAGACTTGAGTCCATTGTCTTTTCCGTTTCAATGTACGAAATATCCCGAATCGGAATCTCCAACAACCGTTCTAACAAGCCTTTACAGATCGATTTCTCACGCATAACTTTTTCAAAGATAAAATTATCCTGAATACTTAGATCATCAAACTCTTTGAATTGCATAGATGCACCTCGCTCTTTAGTTTAACTAAATTATACCACATACATACTGCATTACGGTAGCGCACAATACACCACCTATCCATACATATCCATACAATTCTTGAAATACTACCTATTCTCCTTTAAAATTTCCTGACAGTATATATTTTCCCATACCCTAAGGCACACAGTTATGCGTAGAAACCTTGTGGCGGTCTTTATTAACTAATCAAACAAACCCAAGAAGCCCATGGCGTGCTCCTGAACAAACATTGTGCAATACAGTTTGAGAAGGAGTATGCCATGGGCTTCCCTTTATCCTATTCAGTTACCATCATTATTTGAGATATTCCTACTAAGTGTGTTATGATTAAACATATGGTAGAAATCATAATTTGTTATATACGAGCATACTCGTAGATTTCTTATACAGAAACCTAATACTTCTATTATACCTATTGCAATGATGTATCTGGTGTTTCTATTATATGTATTATCTATAAAGTCACACATTCATACAAGTTTATATTCTCATGGAAAGGATACCTTTATGAAACAGTATTTAAAACAATTTGCTATTTCCAAGTGGTTTGATGTACTCGGTGTCGCACTTGTTGTGGGGATTGCCATTTCTGCTGGTTACCTGAACTCACGTCTTGAAAAATTTGTAGATTGGGGACCTTGGACCGCTCTCGTCCCCTTTGGTCTTATTTCTGTTATTAACGTTGGCATTTCTATGTTGTCTACACGATTTACAGGACAGCTCAACAAATGGGGTAATTATCTCGGCATCGTGAACACGATCCTATCCGGCGCCATCGATTTTATTCTAGGAAATAAAGCAGCTATCATTACTTATCCTGTCACTTTTATTATCTATACCTTTGCCATCAAAAAATGGAACGCATCCCACGAAGGTATTCCTAATACAATGAATTCTTCGCAAAAACGATTAGTTGCTAGCATTATCACCATCATTGCTTTCACTATTTCCAGCGTTGCCAATTACATAGGCTTTGGCGGTCATATGAATTTTTTATCCATCCTAACCACCGTCGTATTTGCCTTCTCACTCATTGCGAACCTTTTTAACGCGCTAAAATTAGATACACAATGGCCGTTCTGGATGATCTATAACATCGTGCAACTATTGAAAGCTTTCACGCAAGGCAATTTCGCCAACGTTGGCAAATACATATTCTACATAGTCAATGCCATGGGTGCCTTACTATTTTGGAAAGATAAAGAGAAAGTTTGACATTCTTATATCGTCATTTCTGCACATTTTATAGTAGCATGTATCCCTCATCCCTCTAATCCCCTCCACAGGCTACATAGCAAAACAAGTAGTATTTTTTCTAAAAATATGCTACAATGTAGACATAAACAAGAAGAGCCATCAACGTGTCTGTGGCGTTAGGCTCATCTCAAGTGTACAAAAGATGAATGCCTAACGTGCTGAGGTGGTTGAGACCTCTTCTACGTTAGGCATTTTCATTACTTATATAAAGCAATGATGTTAACTACCAATGTCAAAATAGAAATGATTAGACTAATCTTTTCATACTTCGTCATAGTATCACCTCCTCCCATATTAGGAAGAGATGAGCCCAACTCACGTCGGTGGCTCTCCTACGCTCTTATTATACCATAAAATTTTGCAAATCGTTTATATTTTAATGTAGTACTAGCAAGGAACGTAGTTATGTGTAGAAACCTCGTGGCACTTTATAATAATAAAATAACAAAAACGCACAAAAGCGGATAGCTCAATCTGAACTATCCGCTTATTTACTTGGTGATCCAGGAGGGATACGTAATCGACTTAGTGCGCTAGGAGCATAGCGACGACGCACACTTAGTCGATACGATGTTCACCCCGTAGCGTAGCGAAGGGCCCTCCAAATGAAAAAGCACCTTGCCGAAACAAAGTGCTAATGCTGGTGATCCAGGAGGGATAGCGGCAAGCTTAGACCTTTAGGAGCCATAAGCGACGCGAAGGTCTTAGCGATAGCATCCCTGCCACATAAAAAGGATCCTACATCAAGTAGAATCCTTTGTACTCTGGTGATCCAGGAGGGATACGTAAGCAACTTGGGTCTCTAGGAACGCAGTGACGCGGAGACCTTAGTGCGTCGATCCCTCCAACATAAAAAGGATTCTAGAAAATATAGAACCCTTTGTTAGTGGTGATCCAGGAGGGATTCGAACCCCCGACCCACGGCTTAGAAGGCCGTTGCTCTATCCAACTGAGCTACTGAACCATATGTAATTATATCATGTTATTTTACTGTAAATAATAAAATAACCCATCACATAGACATCGTCTCTGTATGGGAACGTATTAAATACAACAACATGTATAAGTGGAGCGGGTGAAGGGAATCGAACCCTCGCAACCAGCTTGGAAGGCTGGGGCTCTACCATTGAGCTACACCCGCACATAAGAAAATGGTCGGAGCAGCAGGATTCGAACCTGCGACCCCCTGGTCCCAAGCCAGGTGCGCTACCAAACTGCGCTATGCCCCGATATCTTCTATCCATAGTAACGATCCATCTTAGCTGTCCTTGGGAAACACTGTTTCGCTACCGTTTGTTACTTACCGTAACAACAAATATATAATATCATATCCATCACATCTATGCAAGTGTTTTTTATAATTTATTTAACTTTTTTCTAACCTTGCATAGCTCGTAGACATTGAACAGATTAAACGTCTACTAATAATGCACATCATGCTGTTATACAAGCGGAGATATACAACTGATGATACAACAAAAAGGGGCTGTTACTATGTTACATGCCCCTTTCATTATGTATTCCTTACTTTCACTAAGTATTTATTTTTCTTCCGTGTCGTCAAATAAAATTTGTATACTTTGCAATCCATCTGCATGCACTGGTTCATCAATATGAACCGTTAGCTGTTCTTCCTCAGTTCTACCAACGGTCTCACCATCTTGTACCGTTGTACCTGATGTCAAGACATAGTCTGCCACAGTTAGCGCATAATTCCAAGCTCGTTCTGGATCCCACGGACAATGTAAAAGCTCAATATTGAGTTGCTTGAACAGTTCCATACCACTAGTGGACAAGGAAATGGTACCATCGTCTTCAAAATCCATATCTACCCAAACCATATTTGCCATAGGTAGCATATCATCTCGTAACTGTTCCGTTTCCTCATGATACTTGGCCCCTTCGTACAGGACGCCATTGGTATATACCGCATTAGCCCCCGTTTGTTCTGTTGCCACTGAAAGTAATTTCGCAAGTAAAATTCCTTCTTCCAATGGATTTCCAGGACCTTCTACAATGCTAATTGCTACATGACTGGTGTGATGAAGTACCGTATCCAATGCATCTTCCCAGAGATAATTTCGGGTAGCCCCTTGCATAACAGCTTCCATAGGCATAGCAAAGGAAAATGGTGCCACCACTACTTTATAATCATCAATAACTAGGAAGTGTGCCTCTTCCATATCCTCTTCTTCCACAGTATCTACATCTTTTGTGGCAATGGCTGCGCGGACCTTCATTCCTTCAGGACTCGTAATAGACTCAATATCCCATTTGCTGAGTAAGTCCTTTTTAAAACGATTCACATCGAACTCTGCATTATCCAACAGCACCATGCCCATAAACCCACGTTTACCAACCATAGGGCCCATACCACCAGTGCTTTCTAAAATTCTTTCCGCTAGATTTCGCATCGCATCAAACAACAGTTGATTCTCTGCGCTTTGTACATCCGCCATATCTACATCTAAGCTCATCGTTTTCTGTATGATACTTTCAATTAAAAAATCACCTACACTATTGGATTGCTCTCGCATAAGTACCAGCAAGGCTTCACTGAAAGAAGACCCTAACAGTGTCAATGTATTCGTATCTCCATCAAAATAGATGACTTGACCTACAGCACCCGATTTCGTTGGATTATAGTCGATGTACAAACGGGATGCCTGTTCCCCTTCGCCAGTAGCTGCAAAAAGGCATAGATCCCTCTGTTTAGAAGCAGCTCGTACTTGTGATGGTTTTACATCGGGCCCCAATACATCCATATTCATTATTTCTCGTCCGTGAAGGTCAAATTCCAACATTTGGCGCGCCGATAATAAGTAGAATTGTTTATCATCGTACATAAACATAGGGAATGTAGCTTTTAACGACGTATATTCCTTTTGGTACGTCCCGTTCACTACATTAAGTAAGAAACTCAGCCCCTCTGGAGTATGTGGATACCGCCGCAATAAATTCATCCATTCTTGAGGCGATACCCCTTTCCACTCGCTTTGAATCACATTCCATACATCAGGCACTAACCCTCGATACACACGGGATATATCTGTCATATACCGTTCGTGAATCGTAAGACCAGAGTCCACCACATCAATAGAAGCCCCTTGTCCCAATGAACTTCTACGAAGGTACTTCTCAATAGTGCTAATCGCAAGATCCTTATCTGCCACATAATAGGTAAAGGTAGCCACCCCTTCCGGGATATGCAATGTCGTAGCACTAACGACACTATTTTCCTCCAAAGCTCTCGAGATTTTTGCATCTAATCGTTTAAACTGTTTAGCATCTCCTAAAGACGCATCCAATACGACATGGATATGATGTAAATTGCCCAATTCAGCAATGACATTTCCTTCTTGATATAACTTAGCACCATACGGTATACCCAGTTCCTCCAAAGAGATGAGTATTTCTTCTACTAATTCATCTCCTTCATCCATGGAAAACCGAAGTACGCAATGGTCAATTTCACCATTCTCTTTATACACAGATTCCCCTTCATGAATGGTGCCTACCTCTGTAAGTTTATGTTCCAATAATACTTCCAAAGAGGCACGGCAAGAATCATCAAATTGAGCCGGAATATATAGTTTATACTGGATTTGTTGCTTCTTTTTTTCTGTTGCCATATCTCTTAGTTCTCCACTCTAGTCACCAATCAATACTATAGATCCAATACGTGGGGCTCTCTTTCAAAACTTACTCCATCCAAGAGAGTCACAGAAACGGGTAGGGATTGCAAAATTTGTCTTGCCAATTCACGGGTTGACTCAGTAGTGCGGACCATGCACAACCCATCTGCATTCACCGTTGTCATCACACCTACGTATTCATACCCTTCTAGAATTCGATTTACATAATTCGTATGTGTTCGGTCAATCTGAAAGTACACATACTGCGGATCATAGACAATGTCCTGTTCTTGCATCTTGTTCCTCCCCTTCTACAACAAGAATTATTTTTGCTTTGTTTCACGGCGCATCATAGAATATTCTTCCAATGGTGTGTCGATGTACAAACGCAATTTCATTTGTGCATGTTTTGCCACATCAATATCATTGCCATCTTCATCAGTGATGCGTGTAATAACGTGTTTTACTAATGGACCATTCGGTTGGCAGAATTCTACCTCTTCGCCCACCTTGAAATTATTACGTTGCTCCATATACGCATAGCCTTCTTCTGCATTGTATCCTTCTACAAGACCAATGAAATCATGAGTTTGCGTATTAGAAGATTTACCATAGTTTTGCGCTTCTTCCCCTGGTTTTTCCATAGCAAAGGCCTCTGTATATGGACGGTGGGAGATTTTTTCTAATTCTGCATACCATTCATCACGTACATACCAATCGTCACCTTCTTCTAAGAATGTATCGATAGCTTCACGGTACACTTTAGATACAGTTGCTGCATAGTGTACAGATTTCATACGACCTTCGATTTTCAAGCTATCTACACCCGCTTTATACAACTCAGGAATGTATTTCAACAAACATAAATCCTTAGAATTAAAGATGTATGTACCATGTTCATCTTCTTCGATTGGGTAGTAT
>CAUVRW010000041.1:0-7466 GCA_963554425.1 uncultured Veillonella sp. | reverse complement strand
CAAGCTTTGGTACAATACAATGGAACTGGTTTAGAGATTACTCCTACCACATTACATGATTCATATTTAACCATCATTGGTCCTTCTTTGAACAATGATGCGTTGCAGTCTTTTATTAATGGAACAATGTAACACCTATGAAAACTATCCCCACCTATGTGGTGATGGGCTTTCTTGGCTCAGGAAAGACAAGCGCCATCACTGCTGGTATTGAAAGTCATAAAATTTCAAATGTTCTTCTCTTTCAGTTTGAGCAGGGCTTACAAAGTCCTGCTCTTTCCAACGAGAGAGTGCATACTTTCTCCATCGACGATGATCCCAAGAACACCATCTCCGTTTGTCAGCAAGTATTACAAGATCACCAATATCGTGAACTTTGGATTGAATGGAATGGCATGGGCTCCTTAGAAAGTTTTGAAAAACTTTTCCTTCGCTCTCCCTTAGGAGATATGTTAGATATTAAACATATCTATTATGTAATCCATCCACAATGGATTGAGGATCGACTACCTTATTTAGGAGAAATTCCACTTTCACAAATTCGTTATAGCGATACCATCATACTTGGTAACACTACACAAGAAAATGCTAAAGAGTATATTGAGTTAGCGCCTAGTAGCACTTGGATTGCCTGCGGAGATGTGAAACAATGGCCTATTACAAAACCTATACAAATTGCTAAGCCTAAATGGAAACAATATGCTATCGTCCCTATCTTCTTAGCTTTGGCATACATGTTTTATGCACAGCCAAATTGGGTGACCATGACAACAGCTATCCTATTACAGATGATCCCTTTCTTACTCTTAGGAACTGGCATTTCTGTCATTGTAGAGCAATACGCCTCTCCTTATCGCATAGAAAAATATTTACATCGTTCTCCTATGTTTGCCTATGTACTAGCGATTATCATGGCTTGTACAATCCCCCTCTGTGACTGTGCCGTCATTCCCATCTTACGAAGTCTTACTCGTCAAGGTCTAGCCCCTAAGGTTAGCTTATTTTTCACTATGATTAGTCCTTTGTTAAACCCCATTGTACTACTCTCCACCTATTATGCCTTTCCAAAAGAGCCTCTGATACTCTGGGGAAGACCTTTACTAGGAATAGTACTAGCATTCATAGTGAGCCAGTATTGTGGGCCCCGTATTTACGGTCGTACCGATGCCTTCTCACCATGGAAACAGTTAACCCTGGTAAAATCGCTGTCAAAAGGCGTAGGATTTTTCGGCAGATTGCAAGAAGAAACCTTACGCCTATTGCCCTTTATCATAATTGGGTCTATACTAAGTAGTGGGTTACAATTATTTTTACCTAAACAATGGTTGCAAGATATATCCTTATCTGGCTCCATTCTAGTTATTGTTGGTATGATGGCACTCGCCTTTTGCGTATCTATCTGCTCTACTGCAGATGCCATTATCGCCCGGTCCTTTATGAACGTCATTCCTTTACCTGGAATTTTAGCATTTCTAATTTTTGGACCATTATTAGATATCAAAAACTATGTTTTATTACGTAATCTGTTCCCTAATTCCTTTGTGAAAGTATATAGTCTTTCCATTATTCTAGGAACAACGATTATCTGTATCCTATTTTCACTCATAGGAGGTTATGCACTATGAAATATATTCCTACTATCAACATTCACGCCGCCGTAGAAATCGTGGCCTCTGCTAGTTGTAGCCTGTCTTTGTTGTATTTATTAACAACAGGCTCTATCTATCGTTTAATTGCTCCTAATTCCTATATCATCGCTTTATTATGGGCCTTGACATTATTACTATTATGGAGCACGATTAAAGCAAGTAAAAACATATTCCGTAGATCCTATGGCTCTTCGTATCGAAATGCCATCCTGTACGGATTATGTACCTTATTATTAAGTCCATCCATCTTCCATGCCCAAGCTTTTGCTTTACCAGCGGAAGAACCTGCTGACCAAGTTATTTCTATTACCAAAGAACCAGTTCCAACGAACGATTATAAAAACATTGGCGATGGCATCGATGACACTCATCGACACATTACATTAACATCTAAAAATTATTACGATACGATTTTGAAAGTATCTAATCACATCGATAAATACAAAGGCTATACGGTAACAGCTACAGGCTATATTTCTTATCATGACAAAGCATTACAAGGAAACGATTTTGTATTAGCTCGCGATTTAATGATTTGTTGCGTAGCAGATATGGCTCCATTCGGATTGCCTACAGAATATTCTTCCACTACTCCATTATTAGAACATAGTTGGTACACAATGGAAGGCACTATCGGTACTCGTAACTTCCACGGCGTAGAACAACCATACATCGTAAACAGCAAAATTACACAAGCTGATGCTATCGATGGATATATTTTCCCTAACTAAATACCAATAAAATTCGCACATCAGTACATTCTGATGTGCGTTGTTATTATTCTATAAATCGTGAATTCACAAAAGCCATACCCCTCTGGGTTCCCAGATGGGGTATGGATTTTTACATACAATCAATTTATGAAATTATTGTACTAGGTTGCTAACTTTGTCAAAGAGTTGTTCTGCCTCTTTGATACGTTGTTCACTACCCATGACGACGATATGGTTATCTTGTAATACTTTTTCGATGACATCTGCTAATCCTCGTAAGTCTTCTACCGTTGTTTCCAATACTTGTTGACGGAAAGCTGTCATATTTTCTTCATTGGTCTTGCCAAAGTATAGACTCATAGCACGAGCACCTTGTAAGAATGGTGTGTTAGATACATCAAGGCCACTCATGGTACCAATAATGTATTTACGCATTTCTCGAGGAGATAAATCTAATTCACGCAAATAGGTTGGCAATCCATCGTATACTTGTAATGTGTTTTCCAAGTTTGGATCCCGGTAGGAACAGAATACCATATTCCCATTATTATGGAAATTAGCAAAGGCTCCATACGCTCCACCTTGTACACGAATCAAATTCCATAAATAATCATAGCGCAGCATAGTTTCTAGAACACTCATAGTGCCTGTATGTGTGCCGCCATGATCACGGAAGTTACCACCTTTTGCCACATATTGTACCTTACCAGATGTAGCTAAGCCTTCATTCACATAAGATTGAGTCATAGTAAGCTGTGCTTCCCAACTATCATCGCTCAAAACATTAGTGATATCATCTAAGTGTGCTAAGAAAGTTTCAAGTTCTTCCGTAGTACCTACAAAAGATACTTCCAAATTATCTTTACGGAATAAACGTTGTTGTACTTTCACCAATTGTTCTGTCACACCAGCTAGTAATGTTTCATTCTCTAAGATTTCTACTAAACGGCGGAAATAGCCTAATGTATCTTGGTCTCTAAATTTACCAACTTTCGATACTTTCGCCATGAGTAAATTAGTAACAATCGTATTACCACGGCGGAAGGCTTCTGTATCCCAGATGGCTTTTCCTTCTTTTAATAATTCTACAAGACGTTCTTGGCTATCAAATTTTGTGCGCCCTACAATTTCTCCAAGTAGAGATGTTAAATGACTAATATTAGATGCTAAAGCCTTACCACGAACGACTGCTAATGGTACAAATGCATCACGTTCATTATGGATAGACACTGGCAATACATCCATCGTATAACCACCTAAATGAAGATTAATTTCTTTTGCTATTTCTGCATAAGTAAAACGCTCTGTATCTAGTCGTCCTAATACATCAGACAATAACTCTGCATAGAATACTTCATCTTCTCGCAAGGATTCCATATTGAAATACAAGCTAACATAGTTGATGCCACGAGCTGGTACATCAATGTGATGTACACGAATACCTTTATGATCAATTTCACGACGTGGTGTTACCTCTACTACTGGAGAAATATCTGACAATTCTAATAAAGGAATGGTTGCTAGTGCTTCTTCAGAGTCCACAGCCTGTTGCATTTCTTTTAATTTCGCTGTTTGGTCGATAATATGGGCAATTTCTTCTTTACTCATATCCGCTTTAATAGCCGCTAACTTTGCCGCATCTTCTTGATCTTTTTTCTCTTGCAATCCTTTTTCCGGATACAAGGAAACTAAACCTTTATGCGTATTATCTAAGATATAGTTGCGCAACAAGTTTTCATAGAAATCGGTGGATAATCCTTCACGAAGTGCTTTCAATACTGGTTCATATTGTAACAACTCAATAGGATCTTTGTCATATAGCCAATTATCCATCACTCGTAAACCATAGGCGAGACCAATTGGACGACCTCCAAAATCAGCTTCACGCAAAATGAACTCAATACGATTTAAGGAGGCTTCTAATAATTCCTTATCTAAGCCTGTATCTACCAATTGGCGTAATGTATTCTCCACCACTTCTTGCAACTGTGCTTGCTTTTCGATTTCAGAGCCTGTGACACTAATTTCAAACAATGGCTGACGAATACCATCCATGTAGGAGCCGCTTACATCACTACCAATATTTGCTTTCACTAAAGCTTCTTTCAACGGTGCTGAACCAGATGTAAATAAAGCATGATTCAACACTTCAAAGGCTAAGCTTTGGGTAAATGTCATTTCTGGGAATACATAGGTTAAAGAATGTATGGCTTTACCCTTATCACTTTCATCATTGCCAATACCATATGGGAACGATGCTACCACTGATTCAGATAGAGGCTCTTGCATAGCAATACTAGAATCTACGTCAATGGCGTGGAAGTTTGACAAATATTCCTCATCGATAAATGCTAAGGTTTCTTCAATATTCATATCTCCATATAAATAGATATAACTATTAGATGGATGATAATAAGACTCGTAGAATGCTTTAAAGTTTTCATAGGTCAAATCTGTAATATTGTCCGGATATCCACCAGAATCATGCCCATAAGTAGTATCAGGATATAACAATTTCATCTTATGATGATCTAATTGAGAGTCCGGTGAGGAGTAAACCCCTTTCATCTCGTTATACACAACACCTTTATAGGTCAATGGATCTTTTGGAGATTCCAATTCATAATGCCATCCCTCTTGCATAACAATCATCGGATCCTTAGCTACACGAGGATAGAATACGGCATCTAAATAGACATCCATCAAATTATGAAAGTCTGCATCATTTTTACTCGCCACTGGATACACTGTTTTATCAGAGTAGGTCATAGCGTTTAAGAATGTGTTCAAAGAACCTTTTACTAGTTCAACAAAAGGCTCTTTCAAAGGAAATTTACGGGATCCACACAACACAGAATGCTCTAAAATATGTGCTACTCCTGTACTATCATGAGGGGGCGTGCGGAATGCTACATGAAATACTTTATTTGTATCTTCTGTATCAATATATAACAAACGCGCACCAGATTGCTCATGGTGTAACATATAGGCTGTGCCATTCACCTCTTGAACAGGTTCAATTCGCTCTACACGAAAGCCTGCATAGACTGTATTTAACTTCATAATACCTCTTTTCTATCTACTAAACATACAACGGCTCTCCCTAGCGCACTAGTTCAAACCGTTGTTATATATGTATAACATTTTGTCATAATGCTAACTTATTATATCACGTTCTCATTGAGAATCATAATACAAACAAGTGAATAAGACCTGCAAAAATCCAGATTAGAGCGCCCCATTTATAGGCCTTTTTTCCAATGCTAAACTCTATGCCACGACTCATATTATATCGCGTTACTACATAAGGGATAAGAATATACAATACCCATGCAAGGACCATGTAATAAAACTCTAAGCCATACCGTACATGCGCAGATAGTAACCCTACGATGAATATAGTATCCCAAATCCAGCGATCATATACGGTCTTAGGTGCTTCTTGTCCTTCTAATACAGGACGTAAATGAGATACTGATACGATTTCAAATACTTGCACAACCCCTATACCTAAGGCTATGGCAAGAACAGTTTGTACAATGGTGACCCCATCAATACCTAATAAGGAAATATTTCCTGTCACCCCATATACAGCCACCACAATCATACCCAATAATTGTAATGCCTTTGTAACTTCTTCTTTTTGCTGTTCTTTCACTGTGGTTCCTGCATAGAACATACGTTGAAAGGGTGTAGAAATCCGATTCAATACTAATGCCACAAAAATTGCCATCATGGAAATCATATTATGCCTCCCCTAAAAATACTGTTAATAACCGATTTAACTCAATTTGGTCATAGGTACCCATCAACTCACGTGCAGAATGCATAGCTAACAGCGGTAATCCTACATCCATAGTCCGCATCACCAGTTGTGCGGAAGAAATGGATCCTACTGTAGAACCACCTGGAATATCAGATCGATTCACATAAATTTGGTGCTTAATATTATGGGTCTCACACAAATCTGTTACAATCGCTTGTGCTACTGCATCTCCTGCATAGGACTGAGAACTAGCGATTTTTAACACTACACCGCCATTCAATGTTGGGTAATTCGTAATATCATTTTTCTCTCCATAATTAGGATGATATCCATGAGCCACATCAGAAGAAATCATGAACCCTTTGGCAATATCCGCTTCACAGGCTTCTTCTGAGAGCCCCAAGGCACGATACACACGGTGCACTACATTTGGTAACAACAAGGAGGCACCTCCTTGCTTGGTACGACTGCCCACCTCTTCGTGGTCAAATAAAAAGGCCATACGAATCCCTGTAGCATGTTGTTCTTTCGCGCTGATAATACCTTGTAAACAAGCATAACAAGACGTAAGATTATCTAATCGTGGTGCACTAATATATTCCGCATCAAAGCCAACTGTTTCCACTGTATCTGTGTTATACACGGTCAACTCATAGGATAGAATATCTGTTGGTTCACAGCCAATTTCTTGGGCTAACAAAGCTTTTAATAGGGTCTTGTCGTCTTCATACTCCGTTCCAAGGCCACGCATTAAAATGAGTGGTAGCATTTCTTTTTGCTTGTTAAATATAGCCTTTTCATTGACTGTACGATTCATATGAATCGCTAAACTAGGGATAGTAGCCACTGGTTTTGCCATATCTACATAGTGCGTTTCTATGTCTAGACCCTCTCCTTTTGTCACTACTACACCAGCTAAGGACAACGGGCGGTCAAACCAAGTATATTGAATTAATCCGCCATAACTTTCCACATTGAGCTTACCATAGCCTTTGTCCGTAATCATCGGATTTGGCTTCACCCGGAATCCTGGAAAATCGGTATGGGCAGAAGCAATACGCAATGTTTCTCTAGGGTTCTCTCCAATATGGAATGCCACTAAAGTAGTACCATATACATCAATGACATAATCCCCTGAAACTAAATTCCATTCTTCATCCATGGATAAAGGCGTAAAGCCTTGATCTTCGAGTCGCCGATAAGACTCCTCCACCGTATGATACGGTGAGGTGGAGCTTTCAATATACTCAAAAAAGTCCGCATACATAGCTGTTACTTCGTTTTGTTCACACATAGTTCCTCCTATGAAAAATACCATAGGTACAACGTACACTATGG
>CAUVRW010000040.1:0-7670 GCA_963554425.1 uncultured Veillonella sp. | reverse complement strand
CAAATGGTTTGTATAGTTCCCAATTTGAAAAAGATGCGTGCGGTATGGGATTTGTGGTGAATATTAAAGGTAAAAAATCCCACGATATTATCGATGACGGCTTGCGTATTCTTGAGCGTTTGGAACACCGTGGCGGTGCTGGCGCCGATAAGGATACGGGCGATGGAGCGGGTATCTTAGTACAAATTCCACATGACTTCTTCCGCCGTGAGTGCGAAGTGTTGGGCATCCATTTACCACCTGCTGGCGACTACGGTGTGGGCATGGTTTTTGCTCACAAGTATGAAACGTTACGAAATGAGCAAAAGCGCATTCTAGAAGAGGTCGTTCGTGAGGAAGGTCAAATTGTATTAGGCTGGCGTGAAGTGCCGGTAGATTCTACGGCAGTCGGTCATGAGGCGGCTTTGATTCGTCCTTGGATGATCCAAATCCTCATTGGTAAAGGTCCAGATGTGACAAACCAAGAGGAGTTTGAACGCAAATTATATATGATTCGTAAAATTGCAGAAAAACGTATCGTCCCATTGAGCAAAGAAATGAGTAGCGATTTCTACATTGCATCCTTGTCTTCTAAAACCATCGTTTACAAAGGTATGTTGACACCAGTGCAATTAAGAAACTTTTACCTAGACTTGAACGATTTAGATTTCACCTCTGCCTTAGCGATGGTCCATTCTCGTTTCAGTACGAATACATTCCCAAGCTGGGCACGGGCCCATCCTAACCGTTACTTAGTACATAATGGGGAAATCAACACGATCCGTGGTAATGTAAACTGGATCAATGCTCGTGAAGGAAAAGCAGAATCTCCATTGTTCCCAGATATTAAAAAAGTATTCCCTGTTGTTGACGATACAGGGTCTGACTCTGCTATGTTTGATAATACCCTTGAATTCTTGCATATGACAGGCCGTAGTTTGCCACACGCCATCATGATGATGATTCCAGAACCGTGGGAACGCAATACTTTGATGAGCCAAGAAAAACATGATTTCTACGAGTTCAATAGTTTCATGATGGAACCATGGGATGGTCCAGCGGCAATGGGCTTTACCGATGGTACTGTTATCGGTGGTGTCTTGGACAGAAATGGCTTACGTCCTGCACGTTATTATGTGACTGCTGACGATCGTGTGATTATGGCATCTGAAGTAGGCGTAGTGAACGAAGCGGATGATATGATTCGTGCTAAAGGTCGTTTAGAGCCAGGTAAAATGCTTTTAATCGACACAGAAGAAGGTCGTATCATTTCTGATGAAGAGATCAAACACCGTGTGGCTACAGAACTTCCTTATAACGAATGGGTAAAAGAGCATGTCATTCATTTATCGGAAATTCAACAAGCTACGGAAGATAGCATCCCAGAAGTAGGCGACTTGTTCATGCAACAACAAGTATTCGGCTATACACAAGAAGATTTGGTGCGCATGATTATCCCTATGGCGAAAGATGGAAAGGATCCAGTAGGATCCATGGGTGCCGATGCACCGCTTGCAATCTTGTCTGACAAACCGCAAATGTTGTATTCCTATTTTAAACAGTTATTTGCGCAGGTAACAAATCCGCCAATCGACGCCATCCGCGAAGAAATGGTGACATCTACACGAGTGATGCTTGGCAATAGCGGGAACTTGACAGATCCTAACAAAGTGGGTACGTACGCAGTATCCATGCGAACCCCAATCATGACGAACCAAGAATTGGCAAGTATCAAACAATTGGATTGCCGTCGTATGAAATCGGTGACCTTGTCCATCTTGTTTGACCCTGCCAAAGGTGCGGAAGGTATGAAAGAAGCCTTAGACCGTTTATGCAAAGATGCAGAGGAAGCAGCTCGGACGGACCAAAATGTGTTGATTTTGTCTGACCGTGGCGTGGATGAACACCATGCACCAATCCCTGCTTTATTAGCTGTGGCAGCGGTGCACAATCACTTGATTAACACCGTATTGCGCACAGAAATGGGCTTAATTTTGGAGTCTGGTGAACCTCGTGAGGTACATCATTTCTGTACTTTATTAGGCTATGGTGTAACAGCCATCAATCCGTATGTGGCATTAGCAACGGTTCGTGAGCTACAAGCAACGAATCGCTTGGGCGATCTTACACCAGAAGAGGCAGAAGCAAACTACATCAAGGCCTCTGTGTCGGGCATTATGAAAGTTATGTCGAAAATGGGGATCTCCACTGTACGCAGTTACCATGGAGCGCAAATCTTCGAGGCATTGGGCTTGAATACAAACTTTATTAGTACCTATTTCCCGAACACGCCAACACGTATTGGCGGTATCGGCTTAGGTGGCGTAGCTCATGAAACGTTGGAACGATTCCAACGAGCTTTCAGAGAAGATGTGAAAGTCCTAGAACCAGGCGGTTGGTACGGCCCTATGAAAGATGGGGAAGAGCATTTATTTAATCCAGATACGATTAAGTTGTTGCAAACATCCTTGATTGAAGGAGATTATAATACATATAAAGAATATTCCAAAATGATTCGTGAAGATTATCACGTAACCTTGCGTAGCTTGATGGAATTAAACTTCCCTGTAGGTGGCGGTATTCCTGTGGAAGAAGTAGAACCAGTGGAAGACATTGTGAAACGCTTTAAAGCAGGCGCTATGAGTTATGGCGCCATCAGTAAAGAGGCTCATGAAACTATTGCCATCGCTATGAATCGCTTAGGATCTACATCGAATTCTGGGGAAGGCGGCGAAGATACAAGTCGTTTTGTCCTCGATGCCAATGGCGATAATCGAAATAGTGAAGTAAAACAAATTGCGTCTGGTCGTTTTGGGGTAACTACGAATTATTTGGTCCATGCAAAAGAGTTGCAAATTAAGTGTGCCCAAGGGGCGAAACCAGGTGAAGGTGGCCAATTGCCAGGCAAAAAGGTATATCCAGAGATTGGTAAAGCCCGTCACTCCACACCAGGGGTAGAGCTTGTATCCCCTCCACCACATCACGATATTTATTCTATCGAAGATTTGGCAGAATTGATTTATGACTTGAAATGCGTGAACCCAAGTGCAGCGATCTCTGTGAAATTGACTTCAGAAGCTGGAGTAGGTACCATTGCTGCAGGGGTAGCCAAAGCGAAAGCAGATAGTATCCTTATCTCCGGTTATGATGGTGGTACTGGAGCTGCAGGTCGTACGTCTGTGAAACATGCGGGCGTGCCATGGGAATTGGGGCTTTCAGAAACGCATCAAACCTTGATGTTGAATCGTTTGCGTGACCGTGTACAACTGGAAGTAGATAGTAAGCTCATGACTGGTTATGATGTGGCTATCGCAGCCTTGTTGGGGGCGGAATTGTTCGGATTTGGTACCTTACCTTTGGTGGCAGTAGGCTGTCGTATGGCACGGGTTTGCCATATGAATACATGTCCGTACGGCGTGGCAACACAGGATGAAAAATTGCGTGCTAAATTCACAGGCAAACCAGAATATGTGGAAAACTTGATGAAATTCATCGCCCAAGAATTGCGTGAGATCATGGCTCGTTTGGGCATTCGTAGCGTGCGTGAGTTAGTAGGTCGTATTGATTTAGTGCGCCAACGCTCCCAAGACGATAATTTTAAATTGTCTCGTGTGGACTTGAAACGAATCTTGTTCAAACCATACACAGATGCTTCTGTGGGACATTTGCATAGCATTGATCAAGACCATGAATTGGAACGCACTTTGGATATGAAAAAATTACTTCGTATGTGCCGTCCTGCCTTGGATGATCAAAAACCTATTCGTGCGAAATTGGCTATTAGCAATGTGAATCGTGTAGTAGGTACTTTAGTCGGCGGTGAAGTAGTTCGTCGTTACGGTGAAGCGGGCTTGGCAGATAATACGATTAAATTGAATTTTGTTGGTTCTGCCGGTCAAAGTTTTGGGGCTTTCATTCCGAACGGTATGACCTTAGAACTGGAAGGGGATGCGAATGACTACCTTGGTAAAGGTTTGTCCGGCGGTACGATTATTGCATACCCTCCAAAAGCAGCTACCTATGAAGCGCATGAAAATATCTTAATCGGCAACGTAGCCTTCTATGGTGCTACTTCTGGAACTGCCTATATCAACGGTGTCGCTGGGGAACGGTTCTGCGTTCGTAATAGCGGTATTACCGCCGTTGTAGAAGGAGTAGGTGACCACGGTTGTGAATACATGACTGGCGGTGAGGTCCTTGTCCTTGGCCGTGTAGGTCGTAACTTCGGGGCTGGCATGTCTGGTGGCTATGCGTATGTGCTTGACCTAGATGGACGTTATTGTAACACGGGACTTGTGGAACTTCGCAAACCTAGTGAAAGTGACCTAGTACGGATTCATGAGTTAGTACAACAACATGTATTGCATACGAATTCTAAACAAGGTCGCCATATGCTAGAGAACTGGGTATTGTACAAAGATCGCTTTACGAAAATTGTGCCAACTGCTTATGAAGAAATGCAACAAAGCATTGCTCACTTCCAAGGGGAAGGTATGTCATTAGAAGAAGCGCAATTAGCAGCATTTAAAGCGAAATATATGAGTGGAAAATAGAGGTTGGACCCTATGCAAACTGAATGATATGCCTATGTCTATGTGTGGCAATATATCTTGGGGGCGCTTGCAGTCTTTTCTAAATATATGATAGAACCAATATAATATAGACATAAAAAGAGGAATGGAACTGATACATCAGAACCATTCCTCTTTTGGTGTAAATGCTATATTAACATGATTTCATGTATATAGAGAAACAGAAAAGGCTCCATAGGAGCCTTTTCTATTATAGTATGTAATTATTCCTCATGTCCTTTGAGCTTCATACCAGCAAGTAATGTTTTTTCAGACTCTTCCATGTGGATACGAGCAATATGGCGAGCTCGTTCTACATCGCGATCGGAGATAGCCTCTACTAGTTGACGATGTTCATCCCAAGTCTTCGCAAGGCGACCTGTTTGGCTCATGGATAAGGTACGGAAGCGCAAAGTTTGCTCCCGTAGATTGTGAATCATTTCTACAAGACGATCATTACGAGATGCTTTATAAAGAATTTCGTGGAATAGAATATCGGCTTGTACGACTTTGTCTAAATTATTTTCGTTCATGTAGTTGCCGATTTCTACAAGATGTTGCTCTAAGGCCTCGATTTCTTCATTCGTAATACGTTCTGCAGCTAGTTCTGCGGCGAGTTCTTCCAAGATAGAACGAAGTTCAAACACTTCTGTTACATCTTTCAAACTCATATCTGCCACATAGGTGCCACGGCGAGGAATCATCACCACGAGACCTTCTTGTTCTAAAATGCGGATAGCTTCACGAATAGGAGTACGGCTCACACCGAGCTCCTCTGCAAGAGGAATCTCCATTAGGCGTTCACCTGGTGGCAACAGACCGTCACGAATGGCTTGACGTAACGCATCGCTAACAATCTCACGAAGTGGTTTGTACGCATCTAAACGGATGGGTTGTAAACGTGGTGCATTCATCGTAGGGCCTCCTCATCATGTGTTTTCGTAATTAGTGAAAGCCAGTTGTGACCAGCTTGTTTGATTTCTTCTTGTAATCGAATCGCATCCAGTGCTTTTTCCAATAGAACCACCATAGTAGGGCCGCTACCAGTCATGATGGTAGGGAATCCACGGTCTAAGAAGAATTGTTTGCATGCTACAAGCTCTGGATGGATAGGGAAAATTAATTCTTCAAAGGTATTGTCACTAGCTATGAAAGCCTGACGAAAGTCTTTGGCTTTCATATGTGTGGTAACAGTATCCATAGTGTCTGAAGTGACACGAGAAGCGCCCTTGAATCTTCCATAGGCTTCAGCAGTGGAAATGCTTACTTCTGGTTTTACGATTAATAACCATTGAGCGCTGCTAGTTGGTAAAGTTTCTAAAAGTTCACCTCGACCAGTGCCACGGGCAGTACCGCCTTTCAGTAAAAATGGTACATCAGATCCGAGTTTAGACGCCATGGTCAATAGTTCCTCATCGGTTAAGCGAAGATCCCAAAATTTGTTAAGACCTAGTAGCATAGCGGCACCGTCGCCACTGCCACCGCCCATGCCAGCACAAGGGGGAACTCGTTTCAACAAATGAATGGCAGCCCCTTGCGTACAACCCGTATAGTCTTGTACCATACGAAGGGCTTTCATAGCAATATTGCTTTCTGTATAGGGGATTAATTGCGCCATATAATAGGGCAGTTCAGGTGCATCGCCAGAGAATACCACAGAATGGTGGCGCGCGAAATAGAGGGAATCCCCTAGGAAAATAGACTGAAAAATGGTATCTATATTGTGGTACCCATCATCACGTTTGCCCGTGATAGCAAGGCCCACATTGATTTTACTAAAAGCTCGTTGTTCCATAAGATTGTCACCTCAGTGAAGTCATCAAAATGTTTGCATGTATTTTTTATTATACCATATATTACGGGTGAAAATCCTTGTGAGTTGAAATAGCTTTAGTTTATGACTGACCATTGCGAGGATATTAGTTTAATAGATAAATTAAAAGAGCACCAATTTAGCCAATCGCTTTTTGGTTCTCTTTTGTGTTTTTTATCTACTCAATAGTGAATGTTGACTGTTAGGAGTGTAAAAAAAGGTTTAATTATTTTTATATGGAATACTTTCACTAGACAGTAAGGCTGCGCTATTACTGGATAGAACTGTATGGTATAATTTAAGAAAGGAAAGAATTCCATGTACATTAAGTCATTTGATGAATTGACGTTCCAAGATAACTTTATCTTTCAGAAGGTGATGTTAAAGAAACACATTTGTAAGGCTGTGTTAGAACGGTTGTTAGACATTTCGATTAAGGATATTGTGTATATCCATGAAGAGAAGAATCTAGATGTCCGATGGGATACTAAAAGTGTGCGTCTTGATGTGTTTGTGAATGATGATAAAGGAACGGTATTGTCAAAACCTTTGCAAGCGTTTTTAGATTACATTGATGGGCAGGAAGCAACAGATGAGTTGCTAAGAGATATTGACGATGCTGTGTATGAAGTTAAGCATTGTGAAGCGTGGAAGGAGGAATACGTGATGTTATCCATGGATCATTATAAATATTGGAAAGAAGGCATGGCTGAGGGCATTGCTGAGGGCATTGCGGAAGGCCTTGCTCAAGGTAAAGCTGAAGGCAAAATTGAAGTTGTTATTCAGATGTTACGTAAGCAATTATCCTTAGAAATGATTGCAGAGGTTACTAACTTTACAGTAGAAGACGTAAGAAAGATTGCCGAAGAGCATGCGTTGATGTAGTTGAGTTATATACGTATATGGTATTCTATTGTGTAGCGGTAAGTGGAGAGGAAGTGACTGTATGACTGATGAAGAGTATATGCGTGAAGCCTTGGTAGAGGCCCGTAAGGCTTATGATATGGGGGAGATTCCTATTGGTGCTGTATTGGTGCATGAAGACCAAATCATTAGTCGTCATCACAATCGTCGTGAGGTTGACCATGATGCGACGGCTCATGCAGAGGTCCTTGTCATCCGTGAGGCAAATGCTATGCTTGAAAGGTGGCGGTTGACCGGTTGCACGCTTTATGTTACCATAGAGCCGTGCCCTATGTGTGCTGGTGCTATTATTAACAGTCGCATTGATCGTGTTGTCTATGGCAGTAACGATTATAAGGGCGGTGCGGTAGAATCTTTGTTTAATGTACTTTCACATCCGAATT
>CAUVRW010000039.1:0-7691 GCA_963554425.1 uncultured Veillonella sp. | reverse complement strand
AATAAAGTCTTCTTCTAAAACGCCCAAAAAGCCTCGTTGTATTCCTACTACATCGAGGCCTTCATATATTGCACTTCTTGTGACGGAACGAATGACTGCATTCATTCCTGGTGCATCTCCACCACTTGTTAAAATAGCTATACGTTTCATATTATTCACCTTGGTGTACTTTTCGCCGTTTAAAATATATGCCTTTAGACTTTATGGATCCGTCAATACTTGTCACCAATTCATCCGTATGACTGTATGTGGTATCTAACACATGGTCACATTTCCGATACAATGGTTTCCACCGTCGCATCATCCATGCCACATAACCAGATACATCATCGTAATTCATAGTTGGTCGCTTACCAATCCAACGATTCACACGATTGACAATCCGATAATGCGAGGCACGTATGCCCACAATAAAGGAATACTTTTGCATATATCGTAGTGTACGCATATCCACTGGGAAATTTCCACCTACGGAAATCACCGCTTCATGATACATGGCCACCTTTTTAATCACTTCAAATTCTGCACGACGAAATGCCTTTTCACCGATTGTTTTAAAAATATCAGCAATAGGCATATTATATCGTTTCTCTAAGATTCGATCCGTGTCAACAAATTGCCAACCTTTGGCATCCGCTAAATTTCGACCTAAGTGACTTTTTCCGCTCCCCATAGAACCAATGAGGATAATGTTTCTCTTGATAGTCGTTTTCATGTTGTATAATATCTCATTCTTCCATCTAGTAGTAAATTTTAATTTTATTTTACTATACTCGACTATACTTTGACAAACCATTAGGGCTATTTTTTAGTATTTTCATGAATCTTACATTGTAATGTTGTCACACCTTGTGCGTGAATTATTTTTTCTATTCTAAATCGCAAGGTAGGATGTACCTTTTGCATCCCTACCAACCACTGCACCATATCTAGGGTAGATCCTTGCACTACCACATCTAAGGCATCCCCTTCTTTGTGTGTACTGACCATTATCAAAGGTGTATCTTCTATAGAAGACAATACCAAATGATACAATCCTTCTAGATCTAGCACATTGTCATCTAATTGTTTCACAAATTGATAACTTTCACTGTTTAAAAATGTTGTTTCTGCTTCCTGTAAAAGTATCTCTTCATCAATCTCTGCGGAGATTCGTTTCATTTCTCCTGGAAAGTACACTGTCATGCCGATGCCCAAAGCCACTATACAACAGTACGCACTAATGACTAGGAGTAGACTTCTTTTGGGAATGGGCAGGGCTTTCCACAGTGCCTGTAATACGACTGCGGTATAGTGTAGTTCCGGATTCTTTTTCCACCACTTCATCATAGTGACGGTGACCTCCTAATCGACCTAACACCGAACTAAACTGATGTAATTCATTTTCATTAGTCCCTCTAGCTTCCACATACCATTGATTCGTGGTAGACCACTCGACCAATTGGATATGATAGGTGTTCGATGCATCTAATAAGTATATACATTCCTTCAACGTTCCTTGACCTAATAGTTCATCTTTTTTGTTTTCATGAACCATAGCTTCATACACACTATGAGCCTCCTTAGCATCAATATGACGTGATGTTACCTCTCCTTGTTTTTCTATTATATCTTGATACTGTATGTATGCTTTGGTACCCATCGCCACAGAACCTACTAAACCAACAATCAATAGAACTACTAGAGCCCACCATATATGTTTGTACCGAATATACCAACACATCCACTGTATATCTGGTCCTATAAAATTAACATTCTCTTTATTTTCCATCGACAAGTAACCTAATCGCTAAACCCCATGCCATTTCATGATTTATATTCTGCGGATTGTAACCTTCTCCTTTATCCACTATATGGAGAGGTACCTGATCGATAGTTCCATAGGTTTCTAGGATAGGCTCAAACTCTTTAGTTCTCGTTTCATCAAAACCAACTACAAAAGCTCCCTTTGGATAGGGCACGTTAAATTGTTTGCTATCCTCATAGACTTTCTTACAAGCAGTCAATACTTCGTTTACATCTAATGACACCAAGACATGGGCGGTACAGAATTTATAATTCCACAAGGATACTCGTACCTTATCTTCTTCTGGAGTAATACAAAGCATAGACGATTCTTGACCACGGCTGAACGCAAGCGGTGCTGGCCAATAGTCAATAACACGAAGATCGCCCCCTCCTTGGTGAATTCCTCGCGCCACCTGTTTAACTTGTTTTCGTTCTAAGGGTACGATAAGAATGAACATCAACTCCTCCGTCGTACCCGGTCTAGAGGCAAAATCGATAGCATTAGGAAACTTTTCATTCTGAAAAATTCGCTTTCCCTCACGGTGGGCAAATAAGTACTGATCTATTTTATGCATCATCGGTGTTTCCATGTATACTGATTGAAGTGGCGATTCAAAAACACAACCAATAGATATACCAACTTCTCCATAATAGTCAAAAAACTCTTTCATATCCGTTCCCATATCACTATGTCTTTTTTGAACGATTATATCTTTTAGCACATTGGTACCTTCAATTTTATAGGCTTTCACCCCCACAATTTCATCCTGTCCAATGGCAATTGCCATCACTGAGTTTGTTTTCATAGTTACCTCCTTATTCTTGTACCCCTTCTATGCGTATAGTATCTAGCACATCATCCTTATACATAGTTCTAAAGTATACATCTTGCTTCACATTTGTTTCTGTGCCTGCATCTATACATATGAGCCGTAAACAATACCGTTGCGGATCTCGCTCTTTATATATAATGGCTTCAATTCGTTCCGTATCCGTTTCTTCCAGTACATACTTTGGTGAACCACTACCAGTTATTTCCTTTTGATGCGCTAAAAAGAAGTCTTTGCTTGTGCCCAAGACGATACCTCTCTCTATGCCATATTGACAACGAACAAAACGATATTCATCCATCATACTTTGATAGGTAATCTGCATCGTATGTTGCCAAGCAACCCAAGTACCAATGGTCATGATCGCTATCAGCAAAATCATGTACGATACAAAACCATTTTTCTTTCTCCCTTTCCAGCGGAACATAATACCTAACCTCTCATGCATTCTCCAATATAACCGTTCTACAATATCTACTTTTAACTACAATTACTGTCTTTACATGTATTTCGAAATATATCTTTACCTACATTTATTTCTAACAACAGCTGCTCTCTTAGCATATATTTTTATAGGTAATCTACCTTATTCATGATTCAATTCATACTCTTATATATAGATTAGGCATATTAACATCCATATTTAGCATTTTCTGATACTATTATTGTTCCCTAAAATGACAAAATACCACCTTACTTTACTGTAGTATGTTGTAATCGCTGAAGATAGGTAGCATACGGCAAAATACCAGTCTGTACTTGATAACGATTCTGTCCACCTTCCATGAGTTGAATATAATCTCGTCGCCAATAAGGTCGTACCTCTGAATACCAATGTAAGTCAACTAACCCATCTGACCGTTCCTGAAAAAATGTAGTCCCTTGTGGAAATACATGTATTTTTCCTATTTTAGGGCTGATTTCACTTTCTGTAATATCCTGCAATTGTCCATCAGAAAGCATAGTCACAAATGCATCCTGATAGACCCGTATGCGCCAATTTGACGGAGATAATAACCATGAACCATCTTCACTGACTCGTGGTTTTTTCTCACTATAACGAAGTCGATTCATAATCTGTATACGACTAAACCTAGCATCTAACAACAATTCATGACGATGATGCAACATATGTAACCATTTCACGCTATGTGATGTGATTAGGAAAAATCCTGTTACGATAGTCACTAATAATAGGCTACCTAGTAAGGCCTCCACCAGTAGAAAACCTGCTGTTTGCTGCTCACCTTTACTCCCTCTCGAGAAAAACCTCACTTTTCCAATCTTAACATCATACATTTCACCCATATGTATTTAACCTGTATCTTACCTTTCTATAGCACCTCATACATTTCACTTATTTTGCTCCATTATGCTGTAATCTTATCTGATTGCATTGTCACTCTGTTAGCTGACTATCCTCAAACTCTATCAAACAAACTCTTCATCCAAAGTTTTATATAAGTATATCGGAATTATAGTAGGCTATTTTGTTCAAAATCTATATTACATAACTGCACTATATTGTTAGTCTGTACTCTTCGTCATCCTAATGATGTATCTCATTGACTACGTTCCAACAAATAGGTAGTAAACCGATGTATTTCCTCTCCATGGCGATATGCTATGACAGTCAATACGTGTACTCCTTCTGGACTTACTTCTACCCTTCGCTGAAAACTCGTCATTCCCACATTGGGCGGTTCATCAGACTCTGAACTAGTTCCACTCGCCCAGCTCGCTTTCCCCTCTTCCATATACAAAATCATAGCTTGCAAGGTTCTATCTTCTTCCATCATTTTTCCATATTGCTGGATACTACTCATCATGAGTACAAATAAAGTGGAACATAATAGACTCATGACAAACATTGAGGCTAATACATCCATATAGAGAAATCCCTCTTGTTGTGCTTTCAATATTTTGATTCCTCCCAACGTATACGCCCTGATTGACGAGCAAATATAAAGGTTCGTTTATAGCGAATTAATTCATCTACTAATGTAACAGTAAACACTTTTCCCACTCCTTTATGAGCCGTAAATCGTATACTAGGATAAGTTCCAGTAAATTCAATATGCATAGACTCTGGTAATTCACGGTACACTAAAGAGCTATTCCCATCGATATATCCATATCGCATACGCTCTAGAACAACACGATTAGCACCATTATTGTTTTGTAAATTTCCATACAAAGTAGCAATTTGCATACGTTTTACGTGCGCAAATAAGATACGACCTTCTCGATCAAATGCATGATACTCTCGTTGCTCCGCATTATGTAACAATAAAATCATGCCTATAACAAGAGAAAAAATTGTCATATATAGTACGACTTCCACTAATAAGAACCCTTCTATTTTCTCGTGGCTTTTCACTATAGCCACCTCCCTAAAGGAAATATGAATAGTAACATGGTTGCCATACTAAAAGAAGGACCAAAGGGAATATAGGTATGATTCGGAGATGTGACACGCCACACACAACTGTACAGGATGCCAATAATAGAGGAAAGTCCGCATAATGCCAAGCATTCCGCAGATGTGAGCCAGCAACTAATGGCCATCAGCCATTTGATGTCACCTAACCCCACACCACCACGGCTAAACCACCGCAATGACCACCACAATCCGCCCATACAGAGAGCATTGACTACTATCATTAGTACATCCCCATTACCTATCCACTGGTAAACAAATCCACATATACAAATTAGAATAGCTCCCTCATCGGGAAGAATGTAATATAGCTTATCGATGGTTGATCCCCAAAAGAGCGTTACCTCCAGCATATAAAGAAGTGCCAGTTCATAGATATTCGTAATGTATCCAACTTGATAGGTATAGCAAAGCCCTACTGTCCCTATGACATGAGCAAAAATGGACATAAGGCACCACATACTATGTGTTTTCATATAGGTCCAAGAAACAATGAGATAGAGGCTTGCAACTCCTGTGATACCAGCAATACCTCCTAATACATACTCCATATTTCCCTCTTCCTTTAACTAATTAATTAGCAGCATCAGGTGCAGTGACAGCAATATGTTTACCTTTACCGCCTTCATTTTGTACACTGGTGACTGTATATTCTCCACCCTTAGGAGTTTTCACATGTTCTGTTAAATAGCCTTCTTTGTACAATGTCTCTACCGTAGGTACTGTATCGGTAGATTGTTCCATCATATACAACTGTGCTGCATTAGAAATCGTTGTAACATCTGATTTAATTTTCGCTTCCTTCGCCTTGTTTGAAGCATTTAAAAACTGTGGCATTGCCAAGGATGCTAAAATAGCAATGACTGCTACCACAACCATTAATTCCACTAATGTAAATCCATCTTGTTGCTTCCGTTGTCGTAAGGACAAACGTTTTCGAAGTGCTTCCATACTTCCTCCTATTGAATAGCTGAAATTGAATTAAACATCGGTAGCATCACTGCTACCACAAGTAAAGCGATCATACCGCCCATAATACTGAGCATAATAGGTTCTAATAATTGTTCTCCTCGTTTCACGGTCCGTTCCAAAATCCCCTTATAATACACATGCCCTTGGTCTAACATACTTTCTAGGTCACCCGTTTCTTCTCCAATACGAAGTAAATCCCATACAAAAGGAGTTCCTAAATGCACTTGTTCTAATGAATCCGTGAATCCATGGCCTTGAGAAATACGTGTTTTCACCTCTTGTTGTAAGGTGCTTGCCCAACGGTTGCCCCACAGCGATTCTGTCATATCTAGCATTTGTAACAAAGGTATTCCACTTTGTAAAAGTAGTTTCCAAATCTGACACATGCGAACCATCGTATAAGCCATAAGCCATTCTCTTCGTGCCATACATAGCCAAACCCTACGATGTACGCTGAACTTCACAGAGTCTAGTTGGTATGATTTCCACAAACCCACCCCTAATACTAGTACGCCAACCAGAAGATACACACCTTTTTGTTGTAACCAAGTGCCCCCAGTAAAAAGGGCTGCAGTTAGCGGTGGCAATTCGATTTGCATGCTCTCGAAAACAGATTTAAATTGGGGCAGAATAAAACCCACGGCAACCCCTACAAACACCATCATTAGTACTATCAAAAAGGATGGATACGTAATAGCTGATACTAATTGTTGACGCAATCGATACTCCTCTTCATACATACTTTGGATCATACCTAAGGATTCCACTAAAGTTCCTGATGCTTCTCCCGCTTCCAGTATCGTCGTAACAATGACAGGGCAATGATACTTTGTTAAACTTTTCGACAGTGCCATACCACGCCCTACATCTTCACGAATGTCTTCATAGGGAATAGTGGAACCTTTCGTATTAACCATCATATCTAAGGCTTTTCGTAAGGATATACCTGCTCCCAACAACATATGTAATCGATAGGCAAAGTGAATCATATGCGCTGTTTTCCATTGTTTCTTTTTTTTCTTAACAACCATACATTCCAAGTGAATCGGCGTTATGGATTGATACGCTAGCTTTGCCTGCACTTCCTCTTCTGAATCACCCCATACTTTGCCTGACACTATTTTTTTGTCCGTCGAAAATCCTTCATAGGTATACCAACTCATACATATTCTCCACTAATTTACCTATAATACAGACTCCAACACTGGCGATGAGCCATAGATAGACTTTAACTCGGCTACTGCCATTTCCAGTGTTTTCATCGGTCTCTGTGTTTCTTGTAAAGATACAATTTGAGGTTCCTTTCGTTGCCGTATCAAATTTGCCACTGCTGGGGTGTTAATCAAAATATCTCGCACTGGAATAAATCTATCGTCGATGACAACCAATCGTTGGCAGATGACGGCGCGTAATATTTGTGAAAGTTGTGTCCGTACTTCTTCTTGTTGGTATGCAGGGAACATAGAAATCATCCGATTGATGGACATGGTAGCACGCTGTGTGTGCAAGGTAGCAAATACAAGGTGCCCCGTTTCCGCCGCATGTAATGCCGCTTCCAACGTCTCCTTATCCCGTACCTCACCGATTAAAATCACATCTGGATCTTCTCGCAATGCATCTCGAATACCGTCCGCCATATGATGAAAGTGTGTATGCAATTC
>CAUVRW010000038.1:0-7700 GCA_963554425.1 uncultured Veillonella sp. | reverse complement strand
CGTTACTGTACTATCATACCATAATATCGAAATTTGTCAATTTAATTATATCTTGTTTTAATAGTTTCTTTGGAATTGTAATCTCCAATAGTTCTGAAAGCCCTATGTGACCGCTAAGAGGTAAGTCCCCCTTTGTGAGTAATCCTGTTTCTAATGCAAACCATGCCCACAGTATCTCTGGTGTAGCCCCTTGGTTCTGCAGATCACGTATGGTTATACTTTGTTGCCGTTTAGACAGACGATACCCTTCTGCATCCACTAGCATAGGGGCATGACCATATTGCAAAGTAGAAAAGCCCAAGGCTTGGGCCAGCGCAATTTGATGACCCGTCACAGGCAGTAAATCATTACCACGAACTACTTCTGTGACACCCATTTCATAATCATCAATCACCACCGCCAAATGATAGGCAATCATTCCATCCCATCGCTTTAACACGATATCATCACTACAAGATTGGATTTCATAATCTACCACACCTCGATATATGTCCTGAAAGGATCCTTTTATATCCTCCATATGAAATCGCCAAGAAGGAGGTCTTTCACCTATAGTCGGCTCATGGGTTAAACAATATCCATCGTACACATGATGGGCTTCACCTTGATGAGGAGCGCTACTGATTTCCTGTAAGCGCGCTCGATTACAATAACATGGATATAACCGTTTTTGGCTACGTAATTCTTGTAAATATCTCTCGTATATATCCAAACGTTCAGATTGATACGTAGGTGCTTCGTCCCAAGTAAAACCAAGCCAAGATAAATCTTCTAGTATATGATCTGCATAGATTGATTTAGACCGTTGTGTATCTACATCTTCTATGCGCACTATATATTCACCATCTTGATGCCGTGCAGACCAATAGGACAAAAATGCTACCCACAAATTACCTACATGTATATGGCCTGTAGGACTGGGTGCAAAACGACCTTTCATAGAAACCTCCTAGGCCTCTTCGCTAAGGTGTTCCCACCTCTCATAAAGAACCTCTAACTGTGATGTTGTATTGGCTAACTCTTGAGATAATCGTTCATATTCTGATATATCTCCTTGGATAGATGGGTCCTGTAGCTGTACCGTATACATTTTAACAGTCGCCTCATACCGTGCAATATCTGACTCTACTTTGGCTAATTCCTTTTCTAGCATGAAAAAATTCGTTTTCTTTTTAGGGGCTGTCACTGCTTCTGAATAGCTAGTATCTTGTTTTTCTGTTATAGTAGCCTCTGATGTACCTGTATGTATCTCACCATTAGAATCAGTACTCACTGCTCTATCTTTAGCATTATCGGATTTTCCTGCTGTATTGTTGGACATATTGTTGTGTTTCGTCTGCTCCGCTTCTAATCGTTGAGCTGCTAACACTGATCGTTCCAACATTTTTTCTTTATAATACGAATAATTACCATGGAACTCTTCAATGCCACCATTATCTAAGACCACAATGCGTTTTGCCACAGCATCCAACAAATATCTGTCATGAGAAATAATGAGCAATGTGCCCTCAAATTGTTGTAAGGCTTGCTCCACTGTTTCTCGTGTAGGGATGTCTAAATGATTTGTCGGTTCGTCAAGGATTAAGAAGTTACGGCCTTCTAAAAATAACTGTAATAAAGCTACCCTAGCACGTTCTCCACCTGATAAATCTCCTATTAACTTGAATACATCATCACCTCTAAATTGAAAGGCACCTAATACGCTACGAGCAGATTCTTCTGACATATCATAAGGAGCCATGATCTCTTGTAACACAGACCAACTAGGGTGTAATTCTTCATGTTCTTGCGAGAAATATCCTGTCTGTACACGATTTCCAGTGGTAATCGATCCATCCAGTGTATTAAGTTCCCCCATAATTGTTTTTACAAAAGTCGATTTTCCAGCTCCATTCGCACCAATTAAGCCTACCACATCTCCTCGACGTAAGGTCGTTGTAATATGTGTAGCCACTGGATGTTCTATATCATATCCAATGGACACATCTTCCACCATCAACACTCTGTCTGCACTCATTTCTGCCTTAGGAAAGGTAAAAGCAAACTCTCTATCTTGGTCTAGTGCCTCTAATCGTTCTAGTCTATCTAACTGTGATTGACGACCACGAGCCATTTTAGATTTTATGCCTGCTCGATATTTGTCAATATATTCTTCCGTTTTACGAATGTGTTCCTGTTGCTTTTCATACGCACGTTGATACGCCACTCGTTGCTGCTCTCGTTGTTTCAAGAACTGGCTATAATTACCTTTATAGGTATGCACTTTATGATGAGATAATTCTACCACTTCTGTCGCCACTTGATCTAAGAAATATCGGTCATGGCTGATGATGACAATGCCACCTTTGTAGGATTTTAAATATCCCTCTAACCACTCTAACATTGGCATATCTAGATGGTTAGTAGGCTCATCAAGAAATAAAAAATCAGGACGACGCACCAAGGCTTTCGCCAAGTTAATACGCGTTTTTTGTCCTCCAGAAAATTCACTGGCTTTCTTCTTTAAATCTTCGTCACTAAATCCTAACCCATAAGCAATACGTTGGCTTTGTTTTTCATAATCATACCCACCAAGCCATTCTAATCGCTCTTGTAAATAGGATAAACGACGCAAGTCCTGTTCTGTGGCATCTCGATTTTCTAATTCTGTCGTTAACGCTTGTAACTGGGATTCTAAGTGCTGTACATCAGCCCAAGCCGTTTGAATTTCTTCTTCTAAACTAGCATCACCTAAATTTACATCTTGTTGCAAATAGCCTATAGTGATACTACTGTCTTTCACAATGATCCCCGCATCATGTTCTTCTATGCCTAGTATGCATTTCATCAACGTCGATTTACCTGCCCCATTCGGGCCAACTAAAGCAAGACGCTCTCCTTGTCGTATGGTAAAAGATACATTAGAAAAGATTTCTCGTACCCCAAAGGATTTCCCTAGTTTTTCTATTCGGATCTGTTCCAAAATACTTCCCCTATCCTATTTCTGTTCCCTATACAAAAGTATTACCATTACATAGTATCTAAAAAATATACCATTTATCTTAGTAAATAATATAGGTAGTTTATAAACTAAGTAATACTTCTTGTAAATGATTCATCAAAGCTTGCTCAAATTTATCTATCGTAGTTGCGTCCAAGTCATGTGTAATTCCTGGATAGCCTTGTTGTCTAGTTTCACCAAAAAATTCATCGCGGAATGTATTATAAAATAAGACCACTCCTGTTTCCTCATTATCTTTGATATAGGTGCCAATAATATAGGAACCATTAATCATATCTAATGCAGTATGAGGTGTCACATCTAAATGATATTCTGCGATTGTTTGTGGCAATGCCTCTGTATATTTCCACTGATGTATACCTTTTTTCTTGTATTCGTACACAAATCCTTCTTGGGGCGCCATAAATCGTGTCATCATAGATGCTTTATAGTTGGCCTTTAGGTTCTCCATAAATGGGGTTAAAGACTCACGTATAAAAGCAATATCTACAAACTCTACTAAAGGTACTGTAATACGTACCATATAATCCCCTACTTCCGTATCATAGAGAACTGACCAACGCCAATTTCTATCATTTGTATAATAAAAGATACTATATACAGTAGATGATAAGGCTTTTTGTTCCACCACTAAGTGAAAGTCTCCAATAGTGGAGTCTAACCATGATAAATCGAGGGTTTCACATTCTTTTATGATTGCATCCATGGACTCTTTCCTTATCGTAGTTGACTATATAATGCTTGATACTGTGATTCATTCGCTATCACGCGTTTCACGTAATCTTTTGTTTCTGGAAATGGTATTTTGTCTATATCATCAAAATTATCATCCCAGCCATAGGTCTGCATCCATTCCTCCACATGACCACGTCCTGCATTGTAGGCTGCTAAGGCTAAGATTTCGTTACCTTTAAATTCTTCTAATAAATATGATAAATACCAAGTCCCTAATTGTATATTCGTGTTCGGTTCCTTAATATCTTGGTCAGACAGGCTAGACTGATTTAATTGTTCTCCAATCCAGTGCGCTGTTTCTGGCATTAACTGCATCAATCCTATAGCCCCTGGTAAAGATTTTGCATTCGTATCAAATTTACTTTCCGTATAGATAACAGCCGCAACCATAGATGGTCTTACATGGTAAGTAGATGCATTTTTCATTACCGCGCTTTCATATACTAACGGATACGCATACTGTCTAGCTAAATAGGGTTGTCCATATTGCACATAATAGGCCGTAAGAACAACGATTAGCCAAGCAAATGCTGTGGATACCCTCATAGTTCCTCCTTCTGAAAGTGAATTTTCGCTGTTTTCCACAATTTACGTAATTGTTTTTCTAATTGTTGCATAGTCCCAGAATTATCGATGACCACAGTACTTAAATCACGTTTTTCATCTAAACTCATTTGACTACGAATTCGATCCAGTGCCTCCTGTTCAGAATAAGCGTTTCGTTTCATCAAACGCTCTAGTTGTGTCACAGGGTTTACGTACACAAGCCAAATCTCATCCATCTGTGTATGCCAATCTGTTTCAAACATCAATGGTATATCATAGATAATAGCCTGCTTTCCTTTTGCTTCCCATTCTTCTGTCAATTCTTGTATACGATGTCTAATATGGGGTTGCAATATAGAATTGATGGTCTCCAAGGCTTCTGGATCAGAAAATACAAGGCTACCAATATAGGCACGATGTAACGTACCATCTTCTAGCACTGTATTAGGTCCAAAGGCCTCTACCAATTCCTGTAAACCTGGTGTCCCCGGCTCTACTACTTCTCTAGCCACTACATCTGCATCAATATAGGGAATACCTTTTTTTTGTAACCATCGTAACACTGTACTTTTACCAGAGGCAATACCTCCTGTGAGTCCGATTTTATACATATTTACCCCCACATTTGATTCTAGTCATACTCAACTATTATTATACACAAATACATTGTATAGAAATTCTATAAACCTACTATTTTACATCTGCCCAGTTCTGTGCACTGTGCACATCTACCTGCAATGGCACTCGTAATGTCACTACTTGTTCCATACAATTACGCAACAGAGTTTCTACTTGCTCTTGTTCCGATTCTACTACTTCTAGCACTAGTTCATCATGTACCTGTAATAAAATACGAGATTGCAAGCCTTGCTCTTCTAGCACTTGTTCTACTTGGTTCATGGCTAACTTAATAATGTCTGCCGCTGTCCCTTGAATTGGCGTATTCATAGCTGTGCGCTCCGCAAAGGATCGACGGTTAAAGTTACGGCTATTAATATCAGGCAATGGGCGCACACGGCCAAACATAGTGCGTACAGATCCAGTTTCATGGGCTTCTTGCACCATGCGGTCCATGTACCCTTTAATTTGTGGATAACGACTGAAATATAACTCAATATATTCTTTTGCTTCTGCTCTCGTAATACCTAAGTCACGCGACAAACCAAAGTCACTAATACCATAAATAATACCGAAGTTGATCGCCTTTGCATGGGAACGCTCCAGTGGCGTTACTTCTTCTAAGGATTTACCTAATACTTCTGCTGCTGTAAAACGGTGAATATCTTCACCATTTTGAAACGCTTGAATTAAGGCAGGATCTTCTGACAAGTGCGCCAAAATACGTAATTCTATCTGAGAATAATCGGCACTGACGAACATATCATATCCATCATGAGGTTTAAATAGAGCTCGAATTTCTCGGCCTTTTTCACTGCGTACAGGAATGTTTTGCAAATTTGGATCAGAACTACTTAAACGACCAGTAGCTGTTACCATTTGATTAAAAGAAGTATGAATCCGGTTAGTATGAGGATTCACAAGTCCTTCAAACCCTTCTAAGTAGGTAGATACCAATTTTACCACTGAACGATAGGCCAAAATTTGTTCTACAATTTCATGATCATTTCTGAGCATATCTAGGACTTCAGCATCCGTAGAATAACCAGTTTTTGTTTTCTTAATCACTGGCAATTGTAATTTTTCAAACAAGATAACACCCAATTGTTTTGGCGAATTAATGTTGAAAGTTTCTCCAGCCAATGTAAATATCTTTTCTTGTAGTTCACTAACCTCTACTTTGAAGCGTTCCAATGTAGTGTGTAATTGGTCTACATCCATGTAAATACCATTTTTTTCTAGTACACATAGAGTACGTAATAATGGCAATTCAATATCTCGATATAAGTCCCACACACCTGCTACTTCCATCTCTTCCGTAGCTTTCTCGTGCATATGGTATAAAGCTTGTGCTTGTAGAGCCCACTCTGTTTCATTTTCCGTAGCAGGAATGGAAGGTTGTCCAAAACGTTCGCATAAATAGGTCATACCATAGTTTGCTCGTGTAGGATCAAGTAAATACGCCATTAATGTAAGATCTTTGATATGAACAGTTTCTTCTTTCAAAATTGAAATACGACCTGTTGTTTCAGTACCTAATACTTCAAATAACAATTTTGCATTATCTGTAACCAGTTCCTTAGCCCCTTGGAAGACTGTTTCTAAATGCCCTACATCTACAAATCCATTCACAACTAATTGGGTATCCCCATTATATAGATATAGGGCTTCTATCGTCCTAAATGGATGTGTTCCCGCTTCTTTCAAGACAAGGCTAATCACTTTATCTTCGTAAAATTCTCGTGGTACTTCTGTGACATGAGTTAATTCAATTTCTTCTGCTGGTGGAGCTAAGAATTGATCGAATAAAGTCCCTTCTTCTGCCACACCCATAGCCTTTAGTAATCTTGGTGTTACTGCGTGAAAACCTAACTTTTCAAATAAAGGTGTCACTTCACCACGATGTACAGCAGGAACAAATTGCTCTAGTTCATAAGGCATATCCATATCTGTTTTGATGGTAGCTAGTTGATGCGAAATGAACGCTAAGTCTTTGTTGTCTACTAAGCGTTCTTTCAGTTTTCCCTTTTGTTCCTCAATATGCTCATATACACCTTCTAAAGTACCATATTGATTTAATAGTTTAAGGGCTGTTTTTTCACCAACGCCAGGTACACCTGGAATATTATCTGAAGAATCTCCCATAAGAGATTTCATTTCAATAACCATTTGAGGCCCATACCCATACAGTTCTTCCATATTAGCCATAGTCACATGAAGCATATCAGTGATGCCCTTTTTCGTTAAAAACACACTGGTATACTCATCGACTAGTTGTAGGTTGTCTCTATCACCAGTAATGATATGAACAGCAAGGTCTGATGAGCCCCAATTTTTGCTCAACGAGCCAATGATATCGTCGCCTTCAAATCCTTCTTCTTCAATGACAATGATACCTAAGGATTCTAAGACTTCACGGATCAAGCTAAATTGTGGACGCAATTCATCTGGTGCACTTTGACGAGTTCCTTTATAGTCTTCGTAAATATCCATACGGAATGTTTCTTTACCTTTATCAAAGGCAACTGCAATGTAATCGGGATTGATTTCTTCATACAGTTTTGTAAGCATTGTTAAGAATCCATACACAGCATTGGTAGGAACTCCTAGAGCATTTTGCAGTGGTGGAAGTGCAAAAAATGCACGATATAATAAACTACTGCCATCTATAATCATTAATTTTTTCATCGATATATCTCCTGTTTACTGATGTATGTACCCTTCATTATATCATATTTCCCCTGACTACGTGGGAATAAAATCTATACATATAACTTACAAACCCTAGGTACATACAGTA
>CAUVRW010000037.1:0-7739 GCA_963554425.1 uncultured Veillonella sp. | reverse complement strand
TCTCGTGGTCTTAAAATGGAACGTATTATAGAAGATTTTAAAGAACGACATGAATAAGTAAGGAGACATGTGACATGAATATGGACTATGCAGTAGCCTTTGGCTTAGCCCTGATAAGTACATTAGTATTCGGTAAAATAGGGATTCCTCTGTTGCAACGACTGAAAGCGCAACAATCGATTCGTGAAGATGGACCTCAGGCGCATTTAGCTAAAGCGGGGACACCTACAATGGGCGGTTTATTTATGATGCTAGCCTTAGTTATAACTGTATGCATAGTGCCACCCTATTCTGTAACATTGTGGATGCTATTATTTTTAACATTAGGTCATGGTGCATTAGGGTTTAGTGATGATTTTATTAAAGCTGTGAAACGCCGTAATTTAGGGTTAACAGCAAAACAAAAATTACTAGGTCAAGCGGTGCTAGCTATCGTATTTTGTTATATCTCTATTGCCTATGCAGCGTTGCCAACTACTTTGTGGATTCCTTTAGTGGATATCACTGTAGATCTTGGCTACGCCTATTATGTATTGGCGTTTATCATTATTTTGGGGACAACGAATGCGGTTAACTTAACAGATGGCTTAGATGGATTGGCAACTGGTATTTCTGCTATTGCAGGAGCGGCTTTTGCAGTGGTAGGATTATTAGTAGGGTCCTTGAGTGTCACTTTCTTTGGTATCATCGTAAGTGCGGTTTGTTTAGGATTCTTATATTTCAATGCAAATCCGGCAAAAGTATTTATGGGTGATACAGGCTCCTTAGCATTAGGTGGTGCTTTTGCGGGAATGGCTATTGCTACAAAAACAGAACTTCTATTAATTGTGATAGGCTTTGTATTTGTAGTAGAAGCATTATCTGTAATTTTACAGGTAGCCTCTTTTAAAACTAGAGGGGTTCGTATTTTTCGTATGAGCCCAATTCACCATCACTTTGAATTAGGTGGTTGGAGTGAGCGAAAAGTGGTATATGTATTCTGGGCTGTTTCTTTGATAACGGCTTTGTTAGGCATTGCACTGTTAAGCATGAAATAATATAGATTACGGCTCTACTAGTAAGAGCCGTTATTCTTGCATATAGGGTTAGGTGGTTAGAATGGATTATTCAGGTTCGCATATATTGGTATTAGGTGCCGGTCTTAGTGGTATTGGCGTGGCCCACACATTGGCTAAATTAGGCGCTACAGTGACGCTTAATGATTATAAAAAAATTGATTTTGATCCAGCTGAAAGCCAGCGTTTGGCAGAGAATCATATAGAAGTGATTACAGGGCAACAAGATTTTGTGTTACTTGATACGGCTACTAGAGTGGTTGTATCACCTGGTATTTCTTTAGAGATACCTATCATTCAAGAGGCGAAAAAAAGAAATATTCCTGTGGTAGGAGAAGTGGAGATTGCATATGAAGTATCAAAAGCTCCTATTTTAGGTGTAACAGGTACAAATGGTAAAACTACAACGACTTCCTTACTAGCAGAAGTTCTGAAAGAAGCTAAATGGGATGTCTATGTAGGCGGTAATATTGGCTACTCTCTTAGTGAGCAAGCCTTGGCAGTGCCTGAAACAGGTGTGTTAGTGGCTGAACTTTCATCGTATCAATTGGAGAGTATTGATAAGTTTCGTACGAAAGGGGCTATCTTGCTAAATGTGACTCCAGACCATTTGTTACGTCATAAAACAATGGAACGATATCAAGAGGCTAAAGAAAATATTTTCCGTAATCAAGAATTAGGAGATTGGACAGTATTAAACTTTGATTCTCCTATCGTGGCGGATATGGCAAAACGAGTAAAAGGATATGTGTTAGGAATTAGTCAAGAACGACCTGTCACAGATGGAGCGTATTTTGAAAACAATACATGCTATGCAGTGATGCATGGTAACTCAGTGCCAGTGATTACGACAAAAGATATTCATATTCCAGGGTCTCACAATATTGAAAATATTTTGAGTGTTATTGCCCTAACCTACGCATTGGGTGTGTCTGTAGAAGATATTTATCAGGCTATTGCAAAGTTCCATGGTGTGGCACATCGCCTAGAACGGATTCGTACTCTAAATGGTGTTACGTACTATAACGATTCTAAAGCAACCAATACGGATTCTACTATTAAAGCCTTAGAGTCTTTTACTTCTCCTCTTGTGTTGATCGCAGGTGGTAAGGATAAAATGACCGACTTAGAGGATATGATGGAACTAGTAAAAACCAATGTAAAAGAATTAATTCTTATTGGTGAAGCAGCACAGCGCTTTGCAGAAGCAGCGGTAAAAGTGGGCGTACCTCATATTCATCGTTGTGAATCTATGGAAGAAGCTGTATCTTTAAGTGCTCGTATTGCAGAAGAAGGTGATGTAGTATTATTGTCTCCAGCCTGTGCAAGTTTTGACTGGTATGCACGATTTGAAGATAGAGGCGATCATTTCCGAAGATTAGTAGAACGATTGTAAGGGGTCATACATGAATATCATGATTTCAGGTGGAGGTACTGGTGGTCATATTTATCCAGCCCTCACGATTTATAAAACATTAGACACAATGGTAGATGCTAACTTTCTTTATGTAGGAACTGAAAGAGGCCTAGAGTCACGGATTGTTCCTAAAGAAGGGATTCCATTTACTACATTACCTGTGCAAGGATTGCAACGTAAATTGTCCTTAGATACATTGGTAACAGCAGGTAAAACACTGTCCTCCTTATGGAAAGCAAATCAGTTAATTTCCGAGTTTAAACCAGATATTGTTATTGGTACAGGTGGCTATGTATGTGGTCCTTTACTATTAGCAGCTGCCTTACGTGGGATTCCTACATTAATTCAAGAACAAAATGTAGTACCAGGCATAACGAATAAAATTTTGAGCCGTTTTGTTGATGTGGTAGCTGTAGGATATGAAGAAGCAATTCCACAGTTTCCAAAAGCAAAGCAAGTGGTGTATACAGGGAATCCTGTACGTCCCAATGTAGTTGCTGCAAATCGAGAAGAAGCTAGAGCTTACTTTGGATTACAAAACGATCAAACAGCTATCTTAGTGGCTGGTGGATCCCGTGGTGCACGGAGTATTAATACAGCGATGCAAGCCGTTCATGAACAATACAAAGGTAGAGAGGATATTAAAATTATCCATGCTACAGGTACTGATGAATACAGTCGGGTTTGTGAAAGATTAGGCATACATGAAGGAGAGGTTTACAGTCCAACATCATATATTGTTCCTTACTTAGACAATATGGATATGGCTATGGCTGCATCAGATATGGCCATATTCCGATCTGGAGCCATAGGGCTAGCAGAATTAGCTGTACGTGGCATACCATCTATCCTAATTCCTTATCCCTATGCAGCTGCTGACCATCAAACATTTAATGCAAAAGCATTCGTAGAGGCAGGTGCGTCTACGATGATTGTAGATAAAGAATTAGATGGCACAAGATTACTACAAGCGGTAGATGCAATGTTAGCGGATTGGGGATGTCGCGAACGTATGGCACAAGCCACATTACAATTAGGAAAGCCTGAGGCAGCTATAGAAATTGCTAAGTTGGCTCTATCTATTAAGAAATCATAGGAGGGAGTATCTCTATGTTAGATACCTATCAACGTATACATTTAATCGGCATTGCCGGTTCCGGCATGCGTGCCATTGCGCATGTATTGATTGAAAAAGGATTTATTGTATCTGGTTCTGATATTCAAGAATCTGCCATAACAGAAAAATTTAGAAATGCAGGGGCTACCATTTTTATGGGACATGATGCTGCTCATGTAGAAGGAGTAGATGTGGTTATTCGCTCTACTGCCATCCATGATGATAATCCTGAAATTGTCGGAGCTAGAGAACGAAATATTCCAATTTTACACCGTTCGGACGTGGTGAAAGCAGTGTTAGATGAAACCTATGGTATTGCTGTTGCTGGTGCACATGGTAAGACTACAACTACGTCTATGATTGGACAAATTTTCATGGAAGCAAATCAAGATCCAACTATCATCATCGGTGGAGAAGTGGATTATTTAAATGGTAGTAGCCATGTAGGTAAAGGTAAATATAGTATTGCTGAAGCTGATGAAAGTGATGGTTCTTTCTTGCACTTAAATCCTAAGCGTATTGTAATCACGAATATTGAAAATGACCACATGGACCATTATCGGACAGTGGAAAACTTATTACGAGCTTTCACAGAGTTTTCTATGAAATTGCCAGAAGATGGTATTGCTGTGGTATGTGGTGATAATCCATCAATTCGACGGATTATGCCAGATATTAAACGTCAATGCATTACCTATGGTTTAGGGGCAGGCAACGATTATCGTATTGAGAACTTGCGCATTGAACAAGGGATTACTACCTTTGAAGTGGTTCATAACGAGACTGTGCTAGGTACATTACGTTTAGCTGTACCGGGCCAACATAATGCGTTGAATGCACTAGGAGCACTTGTAGTGGCCTTGGGAGAAGGAATCTCCTTTGAAGTAGTTGCTCAAGCGCTGCGTAAATTTATTGGGGCAAAACGTCGCTTTGAAACGAAAGGCCATGTAAAAGATGTTTGGGTGGTAGATGATTATGCACATCACCCTACAGAAATTGCGGCTACAATTAAAGCGGCAAAATCTCTGGAAGACCATCGTGTGGTAATTCTATTCCAACCGCATCGATATAGTCGTACCAAATTGTTACTACGTGAATTTGGCACGGCTTTCAAAGAAGCTGATCTAGTTTTTATTACAGATATTTATAGTGCTGGTGAAAAACCTGAGGCTGGAATTGATGGTATGTCTATTCCATTGATGATTAAAGAGTTGACGGGTAAAGAAATTCATTATGTGGCTGATGTGAATACATTGCCAGAAACTGTATTAGAGTTCATTCAACCTAATGACTTAGTCATCACTATGGGGGCAGGTAATATTAATCAATTTGGACCTAAACTATTAGCTTTATTGGAGGATAAATAAAGTGAAGGATAAACGTATTATCGTCCTCATGGGAGGACCATCAAAAGAAGCTGATGTATCTAGAAGAACAGCGGCAGCTATTGCAGAAGCATTACAAAGCAAAGGCTATGAGGCTACAACATTAGAATGTAATCCTAGTACAGTAGTACGAGACTTGCAAGATTTACAGTGTGATGTTGTATTTAATGCCATCCATGGCAAATATGGCGAAGACGGAGCTTTACAAGGGGCTCTTGAAATGGCAGGTATTCCTTACACGGGGTCTGGTGTTATGGCTCATGCGGTAGGTATGAACAAAAAAATGAGTAAACATGTATTTTTAGGAGCTCACATCCCCACAGCAAATTCAAAATCCTATGATAGCCATTTAGAATCTGTGGATGAAATCTTAGAAGATATTCATGCTAATTTCAAAGTGCCATTTGTTGTGAAAGCAGCTAGTCAAGGATCTAGTATTGGTGTCGCTATTATTAAAGATGAAGCAACTGTTAATACAGAAGTCAAAGAAGTATTAGACATAGACCATGTCATCGTAGTAGAAGAATTTGTAGATGGTAGAGAATTTACTGTATCTGTATTAGATGGTAAAGCTTTGCCAGTGATTGAAATTCGACCACATTCAGGGGAATATGATTATGCCTCTAAATACACAACAGGTGCTACTGATTATTTGGTGCCAGCACCGATTACAGAAGAACAAGCTGCTGCCATGCAACGTATTGGCGAATCTGTTTATCAACAAATGCAATGCGCAGGTGTAATCCGTGTGGATATCATGATGAACAGTACAGATGATATGTTTGTATTGGAATATAATACGGTACCTGGTATGACAGCTACCTCATTAGTGCCGAAAGCAGCAAGAGCAGTGGGTATTGAATTTCCTGAATTATGCGAACAAATTCTTCAGTCCGCTGGACTGCATAAATTTTAGGAGTGGTTATGAAGGTACATGGGTTTCAAAACCAGGAGGAGCAGAGTAGTTCTCCAATTGGAGAACAACCAATCAGTGAAAGAACAATTTCTGGCATAGAGGAAGATGGATGGGAAATTGTCACCATAGATACCCCTGAAGGACCTAAACGTGTGCGTCGCAGACGAAAGATAAAACGACGCAAACAATCAAAAACAGCAGTTTGGAAGGTGGTCATTGGTGCATGCATTTTGATTGGTCTTTTCACATTACCTTTGCCAATTGGTCAAATTCAAGTGACAGGGACTAGTCAATTAACCTCAGAAGATGTGGTGCACATAGGTGATTTAGGATATCCTGTTAATATCTTAAGAGTTAGAACAGGCGCTTTAGAAGAGCGTTTACAAAAGGACATACGTGTTGATACAGCACATGTATCCTATGCATTACCACTTACTTTGCAGGTAGATGTAAAAGAACGAAAGGCGTTGGTTGTAGTTCCCTCTCAATTTGGATTTGTTTCTTTGGATCGAAACGGTATGGTTATCGCTAGTAGTGCTACTATTCCTGACACAACGGTGCCTATTATATCTGGAGTGCGATTAGGGAATGCATTATTAGGCGATACTATTGAAGCTGAGGGAATCCGCGGAGCTATTGCGTATATGGAAGCTTTCACTGAAGAGGGACGAAAGAAAATCGGTGAAATTAATGTAGGTGATGCCGACAAAATGATTGCCTATACAGTAGAGGGTTTACCAATTCATATTGGAGACCGTAATGATTTAGAAGAAAAAGCAAAAATAACTACAGATATGCTTGTAGATATTGCACAACGGCATGTATCTGCTGAGTTTATCGACGTAAATATTAAATCCCCTTTTATTAAATCACAATAAAGGAGTACAAAGTTGAAACAAGGGCGTATCGCCATAGCCGTAGTAAGTATGATTGTAGGGGTCATGCTTGTTACGCAGTACAGAATGACACAAACTATTGCAGAGGGCAATATAAACTTGCAAAGAAGTGGAGAATTGGCGCTAAAGATTAATTCTCTTCAAGAAGAACGGGCGGGCCTTAAAAAACAAATTGCTACTATGAAAGAAGAAGGAAGTCTAGAAGGGATGAAAGAAGAAAATCGATTATTATCCCTTAGGGCTTCCTTAGTCTATGTAGAAGGTCCAGGTGTGGTCTTAACCATAACAGATAGCAAAACGCCAGTGAAAAATGGAGAAAATCCCAATTTATATTTAATTCATGATGAAGATATGCTTCGCATTGTCAACGAATTAAGAGCGGCTGGAGCAGAGGCTATCTCTATTAATGATCAACGGTTGATAGGAACTTCGGAAATTCGTTGCTCCGGCCCTACCGTTACAGTTAACGGAAAAATTTTTGCCCCACCATTTATGATTAAGGCTATTGGAGACACAAAAACATTGCATTCTGCCCTTACTATGAGAGGTGGAGTCGTGGAGTCTCTTAAATATTGGGGAATTGAAGTGAAAATTCAAGATGAAGATCATGTAATAGTCCCAGCTTATGATGGAACGATAAAACAAAATTACATCAAAGTGAAGGGAGGTCAATGATGGTATACGTATGGGTTATAGGCGGTTTAATACTGGGGGTTATCATTGGTATTATGACACCTTTTGATATACCAGTAGCCTATGCTAAATATACTTCAGTGGCACTTCTAGCTGCTTTGGATTCTGTTTTTGGTGGTACAAGAGCAGCCATAGAAAGAACATTTGGATTGTCTATATTTATTACAGGGTTCTTTTCCAACTCCTTATTAGCAGCTTTATTGGTGTTTTTAGGGAATGAGGTTGGCATAGATTTATATTATGTGGCACTGATTTCATTT
>CAUVRW010000036.1:0-7742 GCA_963554425.1 uncultured Veillonella sp. | reverse complement strand
CCTAGTACAGTGATTATCCAAGATAGGATAGAAATGGTGCCTACCTGTGCTAATTGAGACGGTAGCATAATAATTCCAGCACCCAACATATTGGCTGCCACGATGGATGTCAGTTGGAATACAGACATTTTTTTAGCGGTGGTTTTCATGTATCAAGCCCCTTTCCATACATCACTTGAGCATTTCAAGTATCCGTGTCGTCAAAAACCGCTAGCGCCACTAGTCCGTACGGAATGGGTTCGGATGTAGTGACGCATCTTCATTTATTTATCGATTCATTGTAACACCTTTTACCCCTCGTGGATAGATGTTTTTTTACAATTTTTTTAGGATTGTTATAACTTTCTATCATTTCCCTATCTTCCTATGATATACTATAGAAAATATGCTATGTCCATAGAAAGAAAGGATGTCCTTATGCAAGAACAAATCATTCAACTCTTGGGCGATGTGAACGGATTCCTCTGGAATAATATCATCATCGCACTCCTTATTATTGCCGGAGTTTGGTTTACGGCAACCACACGATTCGTGCAATTACGACAACTACCAGAAATGTTCCGTATTTTAAAATCTGGGGCAGGAGAAAAAAGTAAAGGTGACCATCATATTTCTCCATTCCAAGCCTTCTGTATCAGTGTTGCCTCTCACGTAGGTGTTGGTAATATTGCGGGTATCGCTATTGCTATCGCTTTAGGTGGTCCGGGCGCTGTGTTCTGGATGTGGTTCATCGCTCTTCTTGGTGCGGCTACTAGCTTCATCGAAAACACATTAGGCCAAATCTACAAAGAGCGTTTACCTGATGGCTCTTTCCGTGGCGGTCCATCCTATTATATTCGCCATGGCTTGAACAGCCCATTCTTATCTGTTTTATTTGCCATCTTAATCAGCGTTACCTACGGTCTAATCTATAACTCTGTACAAGCAAACACCATCGCTATCGCCGTACAACCTTGGAATATCGATGCGTCCACAACAGGTCTTATCGTAGCAGCTTTATCTGCACTGGTTATCTTCGGTGGTGCCAAACGTATCGCTCAAACAGCTGAATTTTTAGTGCCTTTTATGGCTGGTTTATATTTCTTAATCGCCTTATACATTGTCATCTCTAATATTTCTGTATTACCAGATGTGATTTCCGCTATCTTTACACAAGCTTTCACCATTGATTCTGCTACGGGCGGTTTCATCGGTGCTGCGGTAATGCAAGGTATTAAACGTGGCTTGTTCTCTAACGAAGCTGGTGAAGGTTCTGTACCAAATGCGTCCGCTTCTGCTGATGTAAATCACCCAGTAAAACAAGGTTTAATCATGTCCCTTGGGGTATTCGTGGATACTATGTTTGTATGTACTGCGTCCGCCTTCATCGTTCTTGTATCTGGCGAATACGTACACACTGATTTAACTGGTATCGCCCTTGTACAACATAGTATTGGTCATCAATTAGGTGCTTGGGCACCTGCGGTTATCGCCTTGTTCGTATTCATGTTTGCTTACAGTTCCATTATCGGTAACTATTTCTACGGCGAAGTGAATATTGCGCATATGACGAAAAATAATAAATTTGCTATTAATGTATTCCGTGCATTAGTTATCATCATGGTTTATGTTGGCTGCATCGCTGAATTGAACCTTGTATGGAACTTAGCGGACTTGTTCATGGCATTCCTAGTGCTTTGCAACATTACATCTATCTTGCGCTTAGGTAAATTGGTAACCATCGCTCTGAAAGACTATGTAAGCCAAAAATCTAAAGGTATTGAAGATCCAATCTTCGACCGTGCTATTTTACCAACTCAAAAAGGTATCACTTGGTGGCATAAAGGTCACGAAAACGAATAATACTATATTGAAAGGGTCCTTCGGGGCCCTTTTTTCATGCTTATCATATGCTGTACGCTATCCCTTTATATTGGGGATCTGTACTATATGTTATAACAGTCATAGCCCATAAAGTATATGATTAACATATAAAAAAGAGGGACGTTGACGCTATGTGTGCAACGTTCCTCTTTTTTGCTCTATTATATATTTTTGTATTTCATGTATATAAGAACCCTGTATTTGATTGTACTTGTTAATACCATTACAAGGTATGTAAGCTATATTCTAATATATCGATGAGATTCTTAACATTACTATGCTAGAAATGTTATACCGGTATGGCCTTCTCTAGTCGGAAGGAATAGATGTATACCTCTTTCACAGGGTATGGTGTCAATCGCTCCAAAGCTTCCTTATAGAGCATTAACTGAATGCGATACCGATCTACTAGAGCCTCTTCGTCTAGTCGGTCTGTTTTGTAGTCCACTAACACCCACGATCCCTCTTCTAGGAAGGCTGTATCGATGATACCTTGTAGAAACAAGTCTTCCCCGTCTAGCATCTCTGGGTACACTCGATTGGCTGGGAATAGCATACTGAACGGTAATTCTCGTTCCACTCGCTCCGCTGTTAGCAATCGTTGTCCTAGGTGAGATTGAAAGAAATCATAAATCCGTTTTTCACTGATTGCCTTTCGTTCCTCATCTGTCAGATACCCTTGCAATGCAAGATTATCTAAAACTTGTCGCAAGGCTGGACGTGTATAACTTTGTAACGGCAACCACTGCATCACTTCATGCATGAGAGTACCCCAACGGGCACCACTGCGAATCGGTGTAGACTCTGTCATAGAGGCTAAGGTTACATCAAAAGGTCCTAGGTCTACTGGGGCGTCTTCTAACATATCCTCTGCGCCATTCCCTACACTATTTTCTATGCCGCTCTGCGCAGCTACATCCACCTCCGCTTTACTCAAATCAGTCGTAATACCTATTGTTAAAGCATCTTCGGTGAAATCATCCGAACCTTTAGACCTATCTTCATGTACAACGTTATCCGTGAAACTATCTACTTGTGTAGACTCCGTCTCTAGACTACCATCGCCCTGCTCTCCCCGATAATTCGGTTCAATCATCTGTTTCGCCAATTCTTCCAGTTCCACAAAGCGTCGTTTGATTTCGGATACAGAGATTTTTCCCGCTCGTTCTGTGGAACTTTCATAAGGATACACAGAGGACAACCGGTCCACCACGATAGGATCCAATGGTGGTGCTTCCACTGGTAATTGGGCACGTACTTGTTCCAGAATGTCCACCTCTACGGACGGTGTTTCCTGTGAAACACTATAGTCATTTCCGTCATGAACGTGGAAAGACACAGGGCAATCTTTGTACGGTATATCTGGGAATTGCGGGCTTTCTACCTCTGCAAATTGGCGCAACTGTGTGCCCCCTGCTACGTGACGAGCTAAACTCCGCAAAATCCAATCTAAATAGGAATTACATCCCAGAATCTGCTCTTTCGTGAAAGCACTTTCACCCCACTGTAAGACAGGCGCTACCCATTCACCCATTTTCTTCGTGGCAGGTCGATCTGTAGAGCCATTGATAGACCCTTTCATATAGCCTGTAATATAGAGTTTATCTTTAGGCCGAGTCAATGCCACATAGAGGATACGCTCCTCTTCAGCTTTCAAATTTTCTTCCAAAGCTTGGCGCACGAAAATCCAAGGCAAGGAGCTATACATCACACGCAAATCTGGGAAGTATCCTTTTAAGCCCACTCCATATTCCTTGTGCAATAGCAAGGAGCGGTTCAAGTCCATTTTATTAAAGCCCTTTTGTGTGCCCATGAGGAACACCACGGGGAACTCTAAGCCCTTACTTTTGTGAATGGTCATAATGCGCACCACATTGTCCGCTTCGCTCACCGTTTTTGCAACACTCAAATCTTCTCCAGATGCCTGCAAACTTTCAATAAATCGCAGGAACCGGAATAAGCCACGGTAATTGCCATTTTCATATTGTTTCGCTCGCTCATACAGAGCCAGCACATTACCACGGCGCACCAAACCATTCGGCATAGCGCTCACATATTCCACTACATGCAAGGTATCGTAAATGTGCCAGATTAAATCAGTAATACCGTGTCGGCGGGACATGGTGCGCCATGTATTCATAGAGTCCACAAAGCGCCTCCATCCTGCATTCTGAGATGCTTCCACAAAGGGGCGCAATCCGCTCCACAAGCTGTTCTCCCCTACGGACAAGCGAAGTCGCCCTAGGTCGTTCGCATCCATCCCGATAAGGGGTGATTGCAAAACGATGGCCATGGGCAAGTCTTGCTCTGGATTGTCAATGATTTGCAACAAGGACAGCACAAATTGTACTTCCATAGCACTGAAATAACCGGATTTCTCCTCCGCATAGGCAGGAATGCCCTCGCGCCGTAAAAGGTCGATCATGCGACTGGCAGATCCAGAGATAGACCGTTTCAAGAGTACAATGTCCCGCCATTCCATAGGACGGAAGGTGCCATCCTTATCTTGCACTAAGGCGCCATTGTTCTTCAACTCTTGAATTTTACGAATTACAAAGAGCATCTCTTTTTCATCATTCTCTAAGTCTTCTCCGTCTTCCGCTTCTGTTTGTGCCTTGTCCTCATCACAGCAGAGAACGTGCACTTCCACGTCCCCACCTATCCATTCTGGTGGCGCCTCTTCTACGATACGACCTGTATGGAGGGCCTCTGCCTCACCATAAGTGAGCCCTGCTCCTTCGTCGGTCATGATTTGAGAGAAAATAAAATTCGTCACATTTAGAATGGCTTCATGGGAACGGAAGTTTTGTGACAAATCGATGCGCCGTTCTACACCATTCACATCGTGGTCAAATCGATGGTACTTCTCCATGAATAACTGGGGATCTGCCATGCGAAATCCATAAATAGACTGCTTCACATCGCCCACATAGAACCGATTGTCCCCACGAGATACTAAATTTACAATGGCCTCTTGTACACCATTCGTATCTTGGTATTCATCAACCATCACTTCTTTGAACGTATCTTGTAACTCTAACGCTACCTCGGAAGGTTGCAATTCATCTTCCGACTCAGGGTCCACTAACAAGGCTAGACATAGATGTTCCAAATCTGAAAAATCAATCATGCCCGCTTCTTGTTTTGCCTGCTGAAAGTCCTCATGGAATCGTTTCACTAATTCAATAATACCTCGCACCAACGGCACTAAGTATTCCATTTGCTCTCGCCAATCTGCTTCGGTAATGGCAAAAACACCTTTCGGCATGGCTTGTAATATCTCTTTTCCTTCTGCCAAAATGGCTTTGATTTCGCTCAAGATAGCTGGGTCGCTTTCATTCATGGCCTTTGTGGCACGGAGTACAGGGAAACTAAATCCCCCAATGCCGACAACACCTAGATGCATCGCATCCCAAGTGTCGGCCTTTTGCATGGCTTGCAGTAAGGTTTGCAGTTCGCTGACCTTCTCCATCCATTTGTCAAATCCATTGCCTAAGGTCGCCAAGCGCTGTGCCTCTTCATAGCGTTCTAGAAGATATTCAATTTGACGTTGTTGTTCGTCCCAAAATAGTCTCCCCCAGGTAGTTTCTCGCAAGGTCTGGTGTAAGGCACTTTCATAGGTAGTACACACCTGATCTAACCAGCGCATAGGCTGACTTTGCGCCAAGGCAAAGTTGTATATTTGAAACACCGTGTCCCGCAAGACTTGGTCAGAACGTTCCGTGCTGAACATGTCGCTCACGTCATAAATGTTATACAAGCCTTGCTCGTAGGCCTCTAGCAAAATCTTATCTAGCACGTCGTAGCGCATGAGCGCCAATTCTCCTTCATTGCCGATAGTAAAAGAAGGGTCTATATCTAGTTTATAGAAATAACTACGGATGACCCATTGGCAAAAGGAATGCAATGTGGAAATATGGGCAGACGGTAACATATTCAATTGTTCTTCTAAATAAGTATCCCCTGTAGCTTGAAACTCTTCCGCTAGTTTCACCCCGATACGAGCTTTCATCTCCGCTGCTGCCGCCTTTGTGAAAGTCACCACCATCAGTTCTTGAATACTTAGCTCTCGCCGTTTCAGGCGTTGTATCATACGCTCTACGAGGACTGCCGTTTTACCAGATCCCGCCGCAGCGGACACCAAAATAGTTTGGGATGGTAACTGCCCTGGTCTAGGTGCATCAATAGCGCTCTGTTGCGCATCAGTCCATTTCATAGGTAGCCCCTCCTGTTTGTAATGCTTCCATCTTCTCCAGTGCTTCCTCTTCGGTCATGGTCTTAATATAGCGATATCTATTGCGCGTTCCATCAAAGCGACATAAGGCTTGGAACTCACAATATTCACATGGCCGTCGCTTATCCTTTTGGTACGGACTAATAGGAAACTCTCCATCCATCATCTGTGTACCACTGTTGGAAATAATTTGTTTTGTGTATTCCTTCATAAGGCCAAATTGTTCCATCGTCTTCAAACTTTTGGATGTGCGACTATCTGGAGTGCCGTCCTTTTTCAGAACAATCGGTACATATGGAGAATTGCTTTGATAAGCCCTCGTTACATCTAAGGATTGTAACACATCCCCGTCTACAAAGTATCCACTGTTTTTCAACTCTTGGATAGTAGCTTTTTCTTCCTCTGCCCGTCTGTGATTTACTACTTCAGACAATTTCACTTGCGGATTCCGTACATAGGTATAGAGGGCAGCCGCTGTGCCAATTCTATCTTGTGTATTCTTTTCCAATGCCAATAGATAGGTCATTAATTGTAATTTCAATCCATAGTAAATTTCATCAGCTCGCACCGTAGTGCCACCTGATTTATAGTCTATGACCGCTGCATAATGGCCAAGAGGACCTCGATATTCATCGACACGGTCAATTTGACCACGCAGCACGATACTTTCACCATAATTTTTGCCCAAAGAAATGCGCACTGGATGCCAACTAGATGTACCCATACCAAAACTTTGCTCTACTTCTGTGGTGGAAAACTCGCTTTTCTTTGACCAATCTACGAGACGTGCCACAGTAGCCGATAAGGTGGATGTCAATCGAGTATACAATTGTGCTTCGTAGGCATCTCGCTCCTCTGTACCCATCACCGCATCGGCAGCTTCACGGCATAAAGATTCTTGTTCTTCCTCTGTTAGGTCACGCCATTGTCGACCTTGTTGCAATAGATACTCTCCTAAATAGCGCAATGTATCGTGGAGGAATGTACCGATTTCGGGAGCTCCAAGGGATTTCACCTTCCGTGGGGCTAATCGCAATGCATATTGAGCATAGAAACTGTATGGACAACGATGGTATCGTTCTAATCGTGTGACAGAACCCGTTAAGGCATCGCTGCGCAGTAATAATCCTCGCACAATGGACTGCTCAATACGTGGCACTACATTGGAATCAAACATACCTCGCGTAGCAAAAAACACCTCTCCTCCATAGCCCGCTTCCAACCCCCAGTTATAGAGGCTCCACCAAGTGGAGGAGATTGTATCGCCTTTCATAAGGGCACTCATACGACTGGAAAAGAGTCCTAAACTTTGGGATGGTCGCCATAGGTAGTCCTGTTCTCGCCCCTCCGGCATAGATAGTGGCGCCTCTTCGATACCTTTCACAAAGCCGTATTGTTGTAGCCGGCGCACCACCAAAGACGGTTCCATTTTAGATCCTTCTTCATCAGATGTCACATAAGACAGATGTAGTCCTTGGCTAGCACGAGTACAGGCCAAATAGAACAAGAAATTTTCATTGAACATTTGCCCCAAGGCGCCCGCCGCCAATTGCACACCTACCTTTGCTAAGGCGGTCCGCTCTTGGTCACGCAGAATGCCTTCGTCCCCCATTTTACGAGGGAATACGCCCTCATTGAGGCCTAG
>CAUVRW010000035.1:0-7761 GCA_963554425.1 uncultured Veillonella sp. | reverse complement strand
TTCAAGAAATGCATATTTTAGCGGGTCATATTTTATGTGAATTGGTGGAAGAAGACTATGCCTAATCGTACATTACAATCCTTTTTACTTCGTGATTTACCACAGTTACAAGTAGGGGTTATTGGAGATTGCATGTTAGATCGCTATATTTTTGGTGATGTAAGTCGCATCTCTCCAGAATCTCCGGTGCCTGTGAATTTAGTCCAACGTGAAACGGAAGTTTTGGGCGGTGCCGCTAATGTGGCGAATAATTTAGCGCAATTAGATTGCCAAGTGCATATGGCATCCCGGGTTGGCGATGATACACATGGTAAAATTGTACGCCAACTATTAGCGGATAATGGCATCCAATGTACTGGCGTTTTTACAGAAGATTCTATTCCGACCACAACCAAAACACGTATTTTAGGGGGACAACAGCAAATGATTCGCTTAGATTATGAAGTGAGTCAGCCCTTGTCCAGTGATAGTGAAACAGCGATACTTGCTTGGCTAGATGAGTTGTTACACAAAGGATTACAAGGTCTTGTGATTTCCGATTATGGGAAAGGGATTTGCCAACCATCCTTGCTAAGCCAAGTATTCAGTAAAACTCGAGCTGCTGGGATTATGACTATTGTGGATCCAAAAGGTTCTGATTGGTCAAAATATAATGGTGCTACTTGCATTACTCCTAATGTGAAGGAACTTAGTGAAGCTGTAGGTTATGAAGTGCCGAATACAGATGAAGAAGTTGTGAAGGCAGCGCACCATATTTTACATAAGATGGAACTAGATTTCATCATTGTTACTCGTTCGGCTAAAGGGATTACCTTAGTTCGTAAAGATGGCAATGTATGGCACAATGCAGAGACAAAACAGCAAGATGTATTTGATGTGAGTGGTGCTGGTGATACGGTAGTGGCTATGATGCTTACTACATTAATTGCTGGCTTATCTATCCGAGCTGCTTTAGTGGCAGCCAATGCAGCAGCGGGTGTAGTAGTGTCTAAAGTTGGTACATATCCGATCCATCGTCAAGAACTATTAGATTTATTGTCTTCTATGAAAGCTAAAAAAGAAGATAAAGAAAGTGTCTATTCTGTAGAAGCATTAGCCCAAAAGATCCGGTTTTGGCAAGATCGGGGCGAAGTGGTTGTCTTTACGAATGGGTGCTTTGATATTTTACATCGTGGTCATTTGACCTACTTGAAAGAAGCAGCTAGACTGGGTGATCATTTGGTGGTGGCCCTCAATTCAGATAGTTCTGTGCGCCGTTTAAAAGGGGATAGTCGACCTATCAACCATGAACTAGATAGAGCTTTGTTGATGAGCTCTTTAGGTTTTGTCGATGGTGTAGTTCTTTTTGAAGAAGATACACCAGCAGAGGTGCTTTCACAGTTGCGACCAAATATATTGGTCAAAGGTGGAGATTACAAGCCAGAAGAGGTGATTGGCAAAGAGTTTGTAGAAGAAGTGCAAATTTTGCCGTTCCAAGATGGATATTCCACAACAGGAATCATTGAACGCATCCAAGGATTAGTAAAGGAAGGGAAGTTATGATTATTGTTACAGGTGGTGCTGGGTTTATTGGATCCAATATTGTAAAGCAGTTGAATAATAAAGGACGTAATGACATTTTAATCGTTGATGATTTGACGGATGGTCGTAAAATCAAAAATATTGAAATGTTGGATTTTGCTGACTATATTGATTATGAAGATTTTGATATTGCGGTAGAGCAAAATACTTTCGATTGTGGTCCCATCGAAGTAGTATTCCACGAAGGTGCTTGTACAGACACTATGGATTATGATGGCAGATACATGATGAAAAATAACTATGAAGGGGCTAAAAATCTCTTTCATTATTGCCAAGAACGCCGAGTTCCTTTTATCTATGCCTCTTCTGCATCTACCTATGGACATGGTAGCAATGGATTCCGTGAAGAACCAGCCTGCGAACAAGCATTAAATCCATATGCGTATTCTAAACTACTATTTGACCGCTATGTAGCAAAATTTAGAAATCAATTACAATCTCAATGTGTGGGCTTACGCTATTTCAATGTCTTTGGACCGAATGAAACACATAAAGATAAGATGGCATCTTTGGTACGCCAAATGTATTATAAATTGATGGAAACCGGTGAAATCACTTTGTTCAAAGGTATCGATGGATATGGTGACGGTGAGCAAACCCGTGATTTTATCTATGTAAACGATGTGGTAAATGTGAATTTCTATTTCTGGGAACATCCTGAAATTAGTGGTGTATTCAACTGTGGTACAGGTCATGCTCATACATTTAATGAGTTTATGAAAGCTGTTATTTCCTTTGCAGGAAAAGGAGAGATTCGTTATATCGATTTCCCAGAAGTATTAAAGGGTAAATACCAAAGCTATACGCAAGCAGATACAACAAAATTGTTAGCTGCTGGCTATGATAAAGGATTTACACCATTAGAACAAGCAGTCCATGAGTATTGTGCGTTATTACGTGATAATGAAGGGTATGTAAAATAATGGAAACTAGAAATGTATTATTTTTAGATCGTGATGGGGTTATTAACGTGGATGTAGGATATTTGAGTAATCCTGCACAATTACAATTTATTCCTGGTGCTATTGAAGCTATGAAAGAAGCCCAAACACGTGGGTATGATATCATTGTGGTCACAAACCAAAGTGGGGTTGCACGAGGCTACTATACAGAGGAAGATGTGCAAGCTTTACATGCTGAAATGTCCCGTCGTTTAGAAGCAGAAGGTGTGAAAGTATTGGCCTACTATTACTGCCCACATCATCCAGAAGGATCTGTGGCAGAGTACACGAAAGACTGTGATTGCCGCAAACCAAATCCTGGTATGTTGACGAAAGCAATTCAGGACTGGAATGTAGATGTGGATGGTAGCTTCCTAGTCGGTGATAAACCATCTGATGCGCAGGCTGCTGAGTCCATTGGCATGCGTGCGTACCCATTTGAAGAAGACAACTTAATGACATTCTTAGAGCCTATTTTTGCCTGGGAAGAAGGCAGAAAGCTATTGGGGCTGTAATGGTAGAACGAACACTTGTATGAGGCACCTCATAAGGTGTTCGTTTTCTTGTAGTGTAAGAAAAGTTACATTTTTTGATTGACAGAAGCGCTGTTTTGTACTACTCTATACGAGGAACTAACTGTATAGTCTGTATCAGGAAGAGCAGAACTGAGTTCCATTTTTTTATTATTGGTTCGACTTATATCCTAAGGGAATAAGAACGGAGGAAAACATGGAAAAAGAAACAGCGTTGCAAACACAACCATCGCAAAAATTTACGGTACGTCAATTAACGATTATTGGCTTATTGGCAGGGATTACGATTGTACTTGGCATGACAGGATGGGGCTTTGTGCCAATCCCACCAATTAGTGGGACCATCTTGCATATTCCAACCCTTTTAGGTGGTATCGTAGAAGGTCCTAAAGTGGGGATGTCAGTAGGGTTCTTATTTGGTGCTTACAGTATGGTACGAGCGTATATGTCACCGAATGTTTTATCTTTCGTGTTTATGAATCCAATCATTTCTATATTACCAAGAATGTTGATTGGTTTAGTAGCAGCGTTGGTATATATGTACTTGCCAGTTAAGGTAAGAGCTATCCGTATTGGTGTAGCCGCTTTCTTAGGAAAAGTCACAAGTACTATCCTTGTATTGACTGGTATTTATACAATCTATGGTGTAGAATTTGCAAAGGCAACACACATTTCACAAGAAGCTGTATTTGATGTGGTGATGGGTATTGCATGGTCTCATGGTATTCCAGAAGCACTATTAGGAGTAGCCGTTGTAACACCTGTGGCACTAGCTGTCATCAAAAAATTTAAATGATAATGAAATTGAGTGTATAGACTGCTCATGCATTCAAGTACGGATTTTTTAAATCGGATATAATCAAGAAGTGAATTAGCAAAGACTGATCACTTCTTGTTTTTTTATGTGTTAGGAGGAGTATACTCATGAATTGGAAAAACGATTAATCTACTTTGTGGGTGATAAACCTTCTGATGTACAGGCTGCTGAAGCGATTGGAATGCGTGCCTATCCATTTGAAGAAGAAAATTTAATGACATTCCTAACACCTATCTTCGCTTGGGAAGAAGGCAGAAAATTGTTAGGGCTGTAATGGTAGAACGAACACTTGTATGAGGCACCTCATAAGGTGTTCGTTTTCTTGTAGTGTAAGAAAAGTTACATTTTTTGATTGACAGAAGCGCTGTTTTGTACTACTCTATACGAGGAACTAACTGTATAGTCTGTATCAGGAAGAGCAGAACTGAGTTCCATTTTTTTATTATTGGTTCGACTTATATCCTAAGGGAATAAGAACGGAGGAAAACATGGAAAAAGAAACAGCGTTGCAAACACAGCCATCGCAAAAATTTACGGTACGTCAATTAACGATTATTGGTTTATTGGCAGGGATTACCATTGTACTTGGTATGACAGGTTGGGGCTTTGTGCCAATTCCACCAATTAGTGCTACTATCTTGCACATTCCAACTATCTTAGGTGGTGTTGTGGAAGGGCCTAAAGTAGGTATGTCAGTAGGTTTCTTATTCGGTGCGTACAGTATGGTACAAGCTTACATGGCGCCTAATATTTTATCCTTTGCATTTATGAATCCTATTATTTCTGTATTGCCAAGAATGTTGATCGGTTTAGTGGCAGCGTTGGTGTATATGTATGTACCAATTAAGGTGAAAGCCATCCGTATCGGCTTAGCTGCATTCTTGGGAACAGCTACTAATACAATCCTTGTTATGACTGGTATTTACACAATTTATGGTGTAGAATTTGCAAAAGCTACACATATTTCACAAGAGGCAGTATTTAATGTTGTGATGGGTATTGTATGGTCTCATGGTATTCCAGAAGCCTTGTTAGCAGTAGCTGTTGTAACACCAGTGGCAATTGCGGTGATCAAGAAATTTAAATGATAATGATATTGAGTGTATAGACTGCTCATGCATTCAAGCACGGATTTTTTAAATCGGATATAATCAAGAAGTGAATTAGCAAAGACTAATCACTTCTTGTTTTTTATGTGTTAGGAGGAGTATACTCATGAATTGGAAAAAACGATTAACCTATTTTGTACTAGGAGCTACTATGGTGGCTACTGCAGTAGGTATTGCTGGGTGTGGCAGTGATACAAAACAAGCAGCACCAGCTGAAAAAATGAAGGTCGTTACTACCGTGTTCCCTGTATATGATGTAGCGAAACAAGTAGGGGGAGACAAAGTTGATGTGACTTTATTAGTGCCTCCAGGAGCAGAACCACATGATTGGGATCCAACTGCAAAAGATTTAAAAGAAATTGGTACTGCTAAAGTGTTCTTATATAGCGGTGCAGGTTTGGAACCAACAGAAAAGATTTTAGAAAAAGATGTGCTACAAAAAGCGCAACCTGTAGAATTGTCTAAATCTGTTACTTTGTTGCCAGCTCCAGATGAAGATGAACATGATCATGACCATGACAAAGATCATAAAGATGACAAAGATCATAAAGACGACAAAGATGACCATAATAAAGCTCAAAAAGAAGATAAACATGAGCACGAACATGAACATGGCGAGTTTGATCCACATGTATGGTTAGATCCAATGAATGTTGCTAAAGAAGTAGATGCCGTTGTAGAAGCCTTCTCTAAAGCAGACCCTACGAATGCAAAATATTATGAAGCTAACGGCAAAGCATACAAAGAAAAATTACAAGCTTTGCATGCTAAATATGAAGAATTTGGTAAAACACAACACGACAAACATTTAGTAGTTAGCCATATGGCATTTGGGTACTTAGCAAACGCATACGGTTTTGAACAATTGGGTATTATGGGAGTATCTCCAGATGCTGAACCAACACCAGAACGTATGGCAGATATCGTGGCTTTCATCAAAGAACATAATGTAAAAGCAATCTTCAGTGAAGAATTGGTAAGCCCTAAATTGGCTAATGCTATCGCTGCTGAAACTGGCGTAAAAGTGTATGTATTAAACCCTGCAGAAGGTTTAACAGAAGAACAAGCACAAAAAAATGTGACATACCTTGACATCATGGAAGAAAACCTTAAAACATTGAAAGAAGCGTTAGCTCACTAATTCCTATGCCTTTTGCTTGCTTGAAACGGTATTAGATGATAATATAATAGAGTAAGTTTGTGCTTAGGAGGAATGAAGATGTCTAAACGTATTCGTACAATTAACACTGAATCCCTACAAAAAACTGCTAAAACAGGCGGCTGCGGCGAATGTCAAACATCTTGCCAATCTGCTTGCAAAACTAGCTGTACAGTAGGTAACCAAGTGTGCAAACAAAAATAATCATTCGATTAGCAATAAGCTGTTCACCATATGGTGGGCAGCTTATTTGCTTTATATTACTTCTAGGATTATACTAAAAGTGTTACTATAAAACATACAAAAATCCCCCTAGATGTACCAGATCTAGGGGGATTCTGTATGCTAACCCTTTATATCTTTAGCTTGTCTAAGTTATAACATATGTGCTTCAAAAGTACAATTTTTTGCATACTATAATTTTAGAAAAAGTATACCCTATATTGATAGCTTTCTATACGTTATGAGTATAAAGTGATATAATACAAATTAGACTTTAGTAAGTTAATGGAGGTATGAATGTTAGAATTACAACCGATGATTCATAAATTTAAAATGAAAGATAAGTTCTTTCTACTAGACGTGAATAGTGGTATTATCCACGTTATCGATGAGCTTATCGATCGCGTATTAGATATCTATAACGGTACTAACCGTGAGGCTGTGCATAGTGCGCTAGATGCGACAGAAGATGCAGGCGAACTAGACGAAATTATGGATGAGTTAGATGAACTCATCAAAGAGGAAATGCTCTTTGCTCCTATGTCTACAGAGTTCAAACTTGTAGTGGATGAAAAGCCAATCGTCAAAGCTCTTTGCTTAAACATTGCGCATGACTGCAACTTAGCTTGTAAATATTGTTTTGCTAGCCAAGGTGATTACGGCGGAGTGAAACGGGAATTAATGAGTTTTGACGTGGCGAAACGTGCAGTAGATTTCTTGATTTCCATGAGTGGCCCACGCCAACATTGCGAAATCGATTTCTTCGGTGGCGAGCCATTGTTGAACTGGGATGTAGTGAAACAAACCGTAGAATACATTGAATCCATTCAAGAAAAACATGGAAAAATCTTTAAATTGACATTGACCACTAACGGCATGTTATTGACACAGGATAAAATCGATTATGTGAATGAGCATAACATGAGTTTGGTGCTGTCCCTAGATGGTCGTGAAGATGTGCATAATAGTATGCGCCCAAGTTCTGGTGGCAAAGACACTTACAATACAGTAGCGAAGAACTTAGTGAATGCTGTTAAACAGCGTGAGGGCCGTGAATATTATGTACGTGGTACCTATACACATAATAACTTGGACTTCTGCAAAGATGTAGAAGCTATGTCAGATTTAGGGTTTGAACATTTGTCTATGGAACCAGTGGTTGGCGAAGATGGAGCTTATGTGTTACGTCCTGAGGATATGCCGATCATCGAAAAAGAATATGAAAAATTGGCAGACTTATATTTAGAACGTCAACTAGCAGGTTGGGGGGAGAAATTTAACTTCTTCCACTTCCGTATGGATTTATACCGTGGACCATGTATGGCGAAACGCTTACGTGGTTGCGGAGCTGGTCATGAGTATATGGCTGTTGTACCAAATGGAGATATTTACCCATGTC
>CAUVRW010000034.1:0-7764 GCA_963554425.1 uncultured Veillonella sp. | reverse complement strand
GCTGGTAAAAACATTGAAATTGATCACAGCACTCCAAATAAATTTACTTTTAAAACAGTAGATAAACCAGAGTTTACAGGCGTTGATTTAAAAGATAAAGATGGCAATAAAGTTAACCTAGCTCCAACTGCGGATGGTCTAAAATTAGGTAAAGGCGATAACAACGAACCTGCTAATATTACGAATGTAACATCTGGTTTAAAACCATATGCTGAAACAGCACCAGATTCTCCAGATGCTAAAAAAGGTCTAGTTGACTTATCTAAGCCAGAAGATGGGTCTGAGCCAACAGTTAGTGATAATACTGCAGCCACTGTAGGTGATTTACGTAACATGGGTTGGGTTGTATCTGCTGATAAAACAACAGGTAATTTAGGCACTCCATACTCTGAAGCTGTAAAAAATGCTAATGAAGTGAAATTCGTAGGTACAGGTAGTGCTACTGTTTCTGGTAAAACAGATGAAAATGGTGTACGTACAATTACTGTGGATGTGAACGATCAAGCAGTGGCCAATAACGCAGCAGCTCCTGTTGTGTATACAGATGAAAATGGTGACCGTGTATATCCTACTGGTAAAAAAGATGACAAAGGGAACCCAATTTTCAGCAAAAATCCAGATGGTTCTGGTGATCCTGTAACAGGTCCAATCAAAACAAGTATTAATGGACCAGAAGGAACAAAATCTCCAACTACATTGGATAATGTAGCAGGCAACTTACCAGGTGCGAAAAAAGGTACAGATGCTCCAACTACAACTGGTGTAGGTCCAACAGAGGAAGATGCAAAGAAAATTGCAAATAATGCAGCTACTGTAGGAGATGTATTAAATGCAGGTTGGAACTTGCAAAACAATGGAGATGCTAAAGATTTTGTTAAACCATATGACACTGTAAACTTTATCAATGGTGAAGGTACAACAGCTGTAGTAGAAACAACAGATAATAAAGTATCTACTGTAAAATTTGATGTAAAACTTGGCAATGGTCTTAAAAAAGATAAAGACGGTAATATCACGGTAGATGCAGGCGATATTACTAATGAAAATGGTGCGCCAAAAGTTGCAGATGCAGATAAAGGTAAAGTGGCAACTGTAGATACAGTGGCAAAAGCTATTAATGATTCTTATTGGATTGCATCCGCGACAAAAGGCGATACCAAAATTGGCACAGATGATAACATTAAGCCTAGCACTACTGTAACTTTTGATGCTGGTAAAAACATTGAAATTGATCACAGCACTCCAAATAAATTTACTTTCAAAACAGTAGATAACCCAGAGTTTAAAACTCTTGATTTAAATGATGGGGCTGGCAATAAAGTTAACTTAGCTCCAACAGCAGATGGCTTAAAAGTAGGTAAAGGCGACAATAACGATCCAGTTAATATCACGAATGTAGCAGGCAATTTACCAGGTGCGAAACCAGGTACAACTGCTCCAACTACAGATTCTGAAGGCCCAACAGCAGAAGAATTGCCGAAAATTGCTAACAATGCAGCTACTGTAGGTGACGTATTAAATGCAGGCTGGAATTTGAAAAACAATGGTGAAGCACGTGACTTTGTGAAACCATATGACACTGTTAACTTTGTAGATGGTGCTAATACAACAGCAGTAGTAACGACGTCTAAAGATGGTAAATCTAGCGATGTAACATACAATGTAACAGGCCTTCCTATTACATACACAGATAAAGATGGAAAACCAGTATCTAAAATTGGCGATAACTTCTATCCAGTAAATGAAAAAGGTCAACCTATTACTTCAGAGGGCAAACCAGCAGTGGGAACAAATGATAAAGGTGAACCTATTACAGAAGATGGTACAGTAATTAAACCAATTGATCCAAAAGCAAACCCATTAAAAACATCCTTGGTAAATCCAGCTCCTGAAAAAGATAAAACACCTACAACTAGTCCAACACAATTAGGTAATGTGGCTAATGGTGCGGAGACGTTTAAACCAGCTGATGATGTAAAATTAGCGAATGATGGTAAATGGTACCCAGCAGATCAAGTAGACCCTAATGGACAACCAAAAGATGGCGCAGAAATTGCAGCAAGCCCATTGGCTACAAAAAATAAAGATGGTGATATTCTTGAAAAAGGTAATGATGGTAACTGGTATAAAGCTAATGATTTAATAAATGGTGAGCCAAACCCTAATGTAGAAGCGCAAGAACCAGTGACAAAACCAAAGGATGCTGATAAAGCAGGTTTATTGAACTTTGCAAACTCTAATCCTAATAATGTAGCCACTGTTGGGGATTTACAAAACATGGGCTTCATAGTAGCTGCTAAAGATAATGGCTATACAGAACAAGTTCGTAATGCTAACAAGGTAGAATTTACAGGTTCTAAAGGCGTATCTGTAACTGGTAAAACTTTGGAAAATGGTACTCGTGAAATTAATGTATCCTTACAAGAAGGTCGTGTAACAAATAATGTGATCATTACTGATGCAGATGGTAAAGAAGTTAAGGCTGTACGGGGTGAAGACGGTAAAATCTATAAAAAAGACCCTAAAACTGGCAAAGCTATGAAAGAAGAGTTCCCATTAAAACCTACAGACACTGTAAGAAATGATGGTGATGCGTATGTAACAGGTAACTCTGTAGCTACAGCTATCCAAAAATCTGGTTGGGACATCGGTATCGGTTCTACAGATAAAGCGTTCAGCACTGAGGAAAAAACGTATGAACGAGTGAATCCTAAGGATAACGTAAAATTTGCGAACGGTGATAATACCACTGTATCTATGGTAGTAGATGCTAAACCAGATAGAGATGGTGCTACAGTAACTACTACATATGTAAAAGTAGATGTGAACCGTGATTTGAAATTAGATAGTGTAACAACTACTGGTAAAGATGGTTCTTCCACTAAAATGGATGGAAATGGTATTACAATCACTCCAGCTGATAAAACTAAACAACCTGTTTCCTTGACAAATAATGGATTGGATAACGGCAATAAGAGAATTACTAATGTAGCGCCAGGTGTTGGTGATACAGATGCAGTGAATGTATCTCAATTAAAAGGGGTAGCTAATGCAGTAGCTGAAGTAGGTAATCGCGTGAACCGTTCTGGAGCTCAAGCAGCAGCATTGGCTGGTTTACAAACAATCCAATACGATCCATTGGAGCCAACTCAAATTTCTGCAGGTGTAGGTCATTACAAAGGATCTAGTGCTTTAGCATTAGGTGTGAACCATTATAAAAATGAATCTACTTTATTCCATGTAGGTGCATCTTTCAATGGTCGCAGTAGCGAAACGATGGCAAATGCTAGCGTAACTTGGAAATTTGGTTCTCGTGCAGATGAAACAGCAGTGAAAGACACATTCCGTCAAGGACCAATCAGTGCATCTTACACATTGCAAGATAAAGTATCTGCATTGGAAGTACAAAATAGTGCTCAAAAAGATGAAATTGCAGAATTGCGAGCATTAGCAGCAACACAACAAGCACAAATTGCTGAATTGTTTAAACGTTTAAACGAAAAAGCATAGAAAATTTGCTTATGCTGTATAGCCTTATGGCATTCTTAACTAAATAGGATAAAGGGAAGCCCATGGCATACTCCTTCTCAAACGGTATTTCATAATGAATCGTCACTTATTAGCTTATGCAGCCTGTGGCGGGGTTAACTGAATATGATAAAGGGATGACCGCAATACACCTCCTCAGAAACGGTATTTCATAATGTTTCTTCGAAGGTATATTGCGGTCATCTTGTGTTTGTTTGATTTAGTCACTAAGACCCGCCACAAAGGCTGCTACGCATAACGGCGTTCCTCTGGGGGATGGTACTTGTCTTTTTTTGAAAGGGTAAGTATTGACTTCACTTTTTTTACGAGAAGGCCCCAAATATGGTATGATATAAGATACAGACAATACATAAGATATTCCTACATAGATAATAGGAGGGACCTACGTTGAGTAGTATTTTTGATATCATTGGACCGGTTATGATTGGTCCATCTAGTTCACATACAGCGGGAGCGGCGCGCTTGGGAAAGATGGCGCTGTCCATGTTCCATGAACGCCCAGAGAGTGTGACTATGACATTATATGGTTCCTTTGCGAAGACCTATCGAGGTCATGGTACAAACCGTGCATTAGTGGCAGGGTTGCTGGGTATGGACGCCGACGATGCACGTATTCGTGACTCTTTGGAAATTGCAGAGCAAGAGAACTTTCAGTATACCTTTATCGAGTCTGAAGTAGATGCAGGTCATCCGAATACGGTACGGTTCAATATGTATGGCAAAGACGGCAAGCATATGTCTGTGACAGGGTCCTCTCTCGGTGGTGGTAGAGTAGCAGTAACTAATATTGACGGCATCGATGTGGAGATTACCGGAGAAGAACATCAAATTATTGTGTTCCATACGGACCAACCTGGTGTCATTGCAGGGGTTACGCACATTTTAGGCTTGGAAGGTGTCAATATTTCCAGTATGCGCGTGTTCCGCAAACGAAAAGGATCAGAAGCGGTAATGCTCATTTCCACAGACTCTGATGTAGATGCAGTGGCATTGCAACAGATTAAGGAAGTGGCGGGCATTTCTTCAGTGATGTATTTTGAGCCATTGGAATAGAGGAAACTATGAGTTATTTATACGATACAATTGAAGATATTGTGCGCCTTGCAGACCGTGAAAGTATTTCCTTTTCCGAAGTGGTCTTGCGGGCGGAAATAGAGAGCACAGGTTCTACGAAAGAGGACGTGCTAGATGAAATACGTCGTCGTATTCAGATTTTTAAAGAATCTGTCCGTGACGGTATTGAAGATACAAGAAAAAGTAAGAGCGGCATGTCTGGTGGGCAAGCCAAACAGTTGGAGGAACGGAAACCAATCTTTTTGAGCGACCTTACATACCGGGCATTACGGTATGCTATTTCCGTCAATGAAGCCAATGCGAAGATGTTCCGTATCGTCGCTTGTCCTACGGCGGGAGCCTGTGGAATTTTACCAGGAGTTATGCAAGCAGTAGGAGAAGTGTACAACTGTGATGACCAAGCGTATATCAATGGCTTCTTAGCGGCGGCTGGGGTTGGTAATGTGGTGACAAATCAAGCCTGTGTAGCGGGTGCTGTAGGTGGTTGCCAAGCCGAAGTTGGTACAGCAGCGGCGATGGCGGCAGCTTGTGCAGTGGCGATGATGGGTGGCACTACAGAGGAAGTGGTGACGGCTATGACTTTGTGCATGAAAAATGTACTGGGTTTGGTCTGTGACCCAGTGGCAGGTCTTGTAGAAGTGCCTTGCGTGAAGCGGAATGGTATCTATGCGGTCCACGCCTTAGCAGCTGCAGAAATGGCAATGGCAGGCTTGCGTAGCCGAATTCCTGCAGATGAAGTGATTGGAGCTATGGATTCTATTGGACGGGCGTTACCAGAAGCGCTTCGCGAGACCAGTGAAGGCGGTTTGGCGCGAACAAAAACGGGAATGGATATAACCAATCGCTTGGCTCATCAGAAATAGAGAGGGTTAGTATGGGACGTTTAGCATATAGAGAAACAACTGCGTATCAAGGGGCTCTACGTATTTTGCAAACTTTACAAGAAGCACAACAGGAAGCGTATATTGTAGGTGGTGCGGTGCGAGATATCCAGATGGGACGCATGCCCCATGATTACGACATTGTTACCTCCGCTATGCCAGAGGTGGTCATCGATGTATTGCGAACGGCTGGTTTTACAACGACCAATGTAGTAGGAGCCTCTTTTGGCGTGGTGGTCGTATCCTATGAAACGCATTCCTATGAGGTAGCGACCTATCGCAGTGAACAATATGGCGATGATAGCCATCGACCTGTAGCTGTACAATATCCATCTACTTTTTTAGATGATGTGCGGCGACGAGATTTTACGATAAATGGTCTTGCTCTTACTGAAAGTGGGCACATACGGGACGAAGTGGGTGGCTTACAAGATATAGAACATCGCCGTTTATGCACGATTGGTTCTAGTCAAGAGCGCTTTCAAGAAGATGCGCTGCGCATGTTCCGATTATGTCGGTTTGCTGGACAATTGGGATTTTCTATCGACCCGCACACATGGGCAGGAATCGAGCCGAACTTGTATCGAGTGGAAGGATTATCCCTAGAACGAGTGCGTATAGAAATTGAAAAAATGTTGCTCAGTGACCATGTGGACCTCGGCTTAGATGCGTTGGTACGCAGTCATTTGAACGAGCAATATTGCCAGCAAACAACAGGGGGACAGTCTCAACGAATTCTAATTTTGCCAGAGTTAAGCCATTTAGTGGAGTTGCCGCAAGCCCCAGAACATCATGTACATGATGGATGGCGTCATACCTTAGCCGTCGTACGAGAAGTGCCACCGAATCTGGTGTTGCGGTGGGCGGCGTTGCTCCATGATGTGGGAAAAGGTGTAGAAGGCGTTCGAGGGTTTCATAATGGGCGTATTACGGATCGTAATCATGATCGAGTGGGTGCTCATATGACACGTGATATACTGACACGGTTAGGCTATGGCAAAGAGTTTGTCAATCTTGTGGTATGGCTTGTGGAAAGGCATATGCGCTTTCACTTTTACGTGGCAAATGCATCAGCAGATTTACATACATGGATGCAGAAAGAAGCAAAGGGTGGCGTGTTCCGCGAAACAAAAGAATTAACGGTAGCCATGGAATATTTACAACAACTAGGGGTAGCCGATGTCATCGGTAGTGGCACGAAGCAGGTAGCCCCATCGGAAATGTATGGACAGAGAATGGTGTCCATGGCGCAGACTATGCCCGTACATACAAAAGATTTACACTATGATAAGGGGTTGCCCTCTATGGTACAACCCTATGTAAAAGAAGTGATGCAAACGTTATTGCAACGTGTGCAAAATGGAGAGATTATGAACACTCCAGAGGCGTTACAAGAGGCAGGACTTGCTAAGTATCGTCGACTGAAAGAAAAGGAGTAGTGACCATGACAGTGCAACAAGCACGAAAACAATTAGATGAGTATGCTTTACGAGGATTTGCAATCATATTTGTGATTGCATCGATCATTGTATTACGCTATGGGTATATACAAATTGTAGCGAATGATACGTATTCTAAACGATTTTCTAATCAGTTTATTACAGATAGAGTTTTACAATCTCCACGGGGAACTATTTTTGACCGCAATGGCAACCCCTTGGCATTGAGTGTAACAGTTAACTCTGTTAGCGCAGACCCAACCATGATGCGAGTAGTAGCTAAAAAAACGCCGGAAGAAGTGGCAGATGTATTAGCTCCTTATGTGCGTATTTCCAGAGAAGAAATTATTAAAAAATTAAATGAAGATACAGCCTTTGTCTGGATTGATCGCCTCTTAGATGTGCCGAACTCCAATGGTATAGAAGCAGCCATCAAGGAAGCAAAGTTCAATTTTATTACCTTACATAAAGAGAGCCGTCGCTATTATCCGAATGATACTTTATTAGCGCAGGTCCTTGGATTTGTAGGATTCAATGAAGATGGCAAAGCGGATGCAGAAGGTAAGGCAGGCCTTGAGGCAGCGTTAGATGATGTGATTCGCAGTAATGAGGTAAAAGTCAGCATTTACAACGACACAGCTGGTCGCCCCGTCTTTGAGTCCGTACAATCTCAGTTTTTACCAGATCAAGAAAAATCGGTGAATCTTACCATTGATACAACGGTGCAGTTTATTGCCGAACGGGCCTTAGATAAAGCGATGATAGACACAAAGGCTCGTAGTGCAGCGATGATTATTATGGATCCAAAAACAGGGGAAATC
>CAUVRW010000033.1:0-8016 GCA_963554425.1 uncultured Veillonella sp. | reverse complement strand
TTTCTATTGAGCGAGTGCTCAGGAGAGGAGAAAGTATAATGGCTATTTCAGAAGAAGTACGACAACGATTTGCAGGGGAGTTCGAAAAGTTTCAAGCAGGGATTGAAGGTTTCTTTAAGAAGGAAATCGCCCCAAAAGATTTCAAAGGCATTGGTGGAGGATTCGGCAGTTATGCTGAACGCGGACATGAAAGCGCGATGTTGCGTTTGCGTTTCTTGGGATCTCGCATTCTTCCATAACAAATGAAATTCTTAGTGAATGCGGTGAAAAAATATGATTTAAAATATGTACATTTCACAACAGGTCAATGTATTCAATTCCATAAATTGCAAGGTGAGCAAATTTTAGAATTGTACAAAGAATGTTTTGAACATGATATCTATAACCGTGGTACTGGTGGAGATAACTTACGTAATGTAACAGCTAGCCCATTGCATGGTGTACATCCAGCTGAACCATTTGCTGTGACTCCTTATTTACAAGCGGTCAGTGAATATGCTGTATCTTTGATTGGTACACTAGCCTTGCCACGTAAGTATAAAATCGGTTTTTCTGTAGTCGATAATGAAGGTCATGCGAACTACAAAGACTTAGGATTTTTGGCAAAAGAAAATGGCAAGTTTGATGTTTACGCTGGCGGCGGTATCGGCGGTGGTTCTGCCTTTGGTTTCTTAGTGGATGAAGATATTAACCCTAACGAGATACTACATCACGTAGAAGGTATGTTACATTTGTATCATGAATTAGGTGACTTTAAGAATCGTGGTAAAGCACGTTCTCGCTTTATTGCGCAACGTTTAGGGGAAAAGGAATTCCGTAAAGCATACCATGAATATTTAGCAAAATCTAAAGCGGCTCATGACTTAACGTTGTCCGTAGAGCCATATACAGTGAAAAAAGTAGGTACTACTACGCCAACTACATCTTTAGCAGAACCACAAAAACAAGAAGGTTTGTATTATATTCAATACAAACCATTGGTGGGTACACCACCGATGGATGTATTTGTGAAATTGTTTGATTACGTAGGTGGCTTAGAAGAAACAGAAATCCGCATCTGTGGTGATGAATCTGTATACATCGTGAACTTAACCGGTGAAGAAGCAGATGCAGTAGCAGCGATTATCGCTGATACGCATGCGAAAAATAGTTTTGAACATACGGTATCCTGTGTAGGTGCTACGATTTGTCAAATTGGTTTCCAAGATTCTTCTGGACTTGTGAAAGTCATTAAAAATACCTTAGAAGCAGAAGGATTATCAACAGATAAGTTACCACAATTACATGTATCTGGTTGCCCGTCTTCCTGTGGTACTCATCAAGTAGGTAAACTAGGTTTTCATGGATTTACAAAAGTGGTAGATGCTAAGCCTCAGCCAGCTTTCAAAGTATTCGTAAATGGTAATGGCGAAGTAGAAGGACAACGTATGTCTGATGAGTTAGGCGTGATTACTGTGGAGAATATCCCTAAATTCTTTATCGATCTAGTGAAAACACTTGAAGCGGCTGGTCAAGATTATGATACTTGGAATGCGGCGCATCCAGAGGGATTACAATCTGTATTGGCAAAATATTTATAATGTATATAAAAACGTTCTTACTTAGGTAAGAGCGTTTTTTACTTTCCGCCTCGTGAGTATCGGTTGATATAGGAGCTGTATTGTATTGAAGAATTACGATAGATACGGTATAATGAAAGAGATATCTCAAGATTGAGAATGCAAGCTTCATGGAGTATAGTCATGTAAGTTTTGTTCATAGAAGTATATATAGGAGAGTCCAATGAAAAAAAGTACATTAGCATTAGTAGGCGCTATGGCATTTGCTACAACTTTTGCAGTAGCCCCACAAGCACATGCTGAAATCAATGAATATTCTAATTTAAATGATAAAACTGTGGTGGTGCGCCAACCAGGTCAATCCATGGTATTGTCCATGCGTGAAGTCGCAGGTATCTTTGTGGGACGTTATGTGAAAGCAGCGGTTAGCTCTATCACATTAGATCCATCCAAAGGTAATTATCAGTACGTGGTGGTAGGTTACACACCAAAACAAAAAATTACTATCGACGTGGATGTAATTACCGGTAAGGTAGTACGTGAATTCCGTTCTAGCAAAGCAAAAGATGTAGCATCCAAAGTGTTTAATCCATTGAAAGTAATTTCTCCAAAAGAAGCAGAAGTAGCAGCTCGTGGTTTGGTGGGAGAAGGCTCTTTCACTAGAGGCTGGGAAATCAAAGCGGAAAACAATGAAGTGGTATACATTGTTCGTACTCAAGATACAGATGAAAAAGAATATAGTGTGAAAGTAGATGCTGTCACTGGGAAAGCACTTGAAAAAGGTGCGCCGATTGACTGGGCTAAAATCAAAGCAGATCGTTTGCGTAATGATGGGGTAGGTAAGCCATTTACATTGCAACAAGAGCCAGAAGACACAGAGACAGATCCTACAAAAACATTATAATAGGTGACGTATGACATATAATAATATTATATTTACCATTGAAAGTAATGTGGCAACCATCACATTTAATCGTCCAGAAGTGCAGAATGGCTTTAATGTGCCGATGTGTGAAGAAATTCTTGATGCAATTCGCATAGTAAAAGAAACGGACGAGGCTCGTGTGTTGGTGTTCAAAGCAGAAGGCAAAGTCTTTTCTGTAGGTGGAGACTTAACAGAAATGAAACGCGCTGTAGAGGAAGATGATACAGAATCTTTATTTGAAATTACTCATTTGGTGATGCAAATTTCTTTAGCTATGAAACAGCTACCAAAGCCTGTTGTGATGTGTACCGATGGTGCTGTAGCAGGGGCGGCTTTCAATATGGTGTTGGCAGCAGATATGTGCGTGGCATCTACGAATAGTCGTTTTATTCAAGCTTTTGTAAATGTAGGCTTAGCTCCAGATGCTGGTGGCATGTACTTATTGAGTCGCGCGGTAGGCATTAACCGTGCTATGCAACTGGCTATGACAGGAGAAGCGGTAACTGCTGAAAAAGGTAAGGAATATGGCTTTGTCTATAAGGTGTGCGAACCAGAAATTTTGGAGCGTACGACGAATCGTTTAGTGCAACGCTTGGCAAAAGGCCCTGTTCACTCCTTCCGTGCTATGAAGCAAATGATGTGGGCTAGTTTCTTTACTAATTTTGAAGAATATGCAGAATTAGAAGTGAAGATTCAAAACTCTTTAGGAGCCACAGAAGACTTCCGAGAAGGTGTGCGTGCCTTTGCAGAAGGAAGACGACCAAAATTTAAATAAGAAAAAATGTTGAGGATACCAGTAGATGGTGTTCTCAACATTTTATTTTATGAGGATTGCATTCTTCTTGCGGTAGGGATAAGATACTTGAAGATAGCGTAGTATCTGTAGCTAGAGGATACTATTTAAAGGGTAAGGATGAAAAGATATACCGGTGACAGGAATAAAAAAGAGGACCCCCCTAATGGAGCGTCCTCATGTATATGCAATTAACGGTCGCCGTTAAAAATGGAGTTTTTAACGATAACGTAGTCAACTTTTTTGATCGCTTGTAGTGTAGTACCACCAGCGTAGGAGATAGAAGATTGTAAATCTTGTTCCATTTCAGTCAATGTATCGAAGATACTGCCTTTAGATTGGATCGTAATTTTTTTACCTTCTACGTTTTTGCGCTCCCCTTTTTGGTGCTCGGAAGCGCTACCGAAGTATTCTTTATATGTAACGCCATCGATAGTTACTTCTTTACCTGGGGATTCGATATGACCAGCGAATAAAGAGCCAATCATAACAAAGGAAGCGCCGAAACGGATGGATTTGGCAATGTCACCGTGGTCACGGATACCGCCGTCAGCGATGATAGGTTTTGTAGCTGCTTTGGCACACCAACGAACAGCGGATAATTGCCAGCCGCCAGTACCAAAACCAGTTTTTAATTTTGTAATACACACTTTACCAGGTCCGATACCTACTTTGGTAGCATCAGCTCCAGCATTTTCTAGTTCACGAACTGCCTCTGGTGTACCTACGTTACCAGCGATAACGAAGCTTTCAGGAAGTTCACGTTTAATGTGTTGAATCATATCGATAACGCTGTTGGAATGACCGTGAGCAATATCGATGGTAATATATTCTGGGCATAAATTTGCTTCTTTTAATTCGTTTACGAATGCAAATTCCTCTGGTTTAACACCGATGGAAATAGATGCAAATAAACCTGCCTCATGCATGTCTTTTACAAAAGCCAAACGTTTTTCAGGTTGGAAGCGGTGCATGATATAGAAGTAGTTTTTAGCAGCTAATTCTTTGGCTAACTTTTCATCGATGATAGTTTGCATGTTAGCTGGCACAATTGGTAAACGGAATGTACGATTTCCCAGTTTCACAGTTGTGTCACATTCGCTACGGCTAGATACGATACACTTGTTCGGTATCAATTGCACGTCTTCATAATCGAAAATGTTTGTAGTATTGATCATTATTTGTTGCCCCCTAAATAGACAGAATTAGGATTACGACATAATCCTTATCTATTATACATAAGACCTCCTATCTTGGCAACAAGGGGGCGGATATACTTAGTCATCTTTGATATGCTAATTTGTACTAGGGGAATGCCGTGTTTTGTGAAAAAATATATAGATAAAAATAGATTAAAAGTGATACAATATAAGGAATAAATAAAAGTAATTTGATAATGTATTTCAATGTATCATAGTGTGAAAAGGAGATAGATATGAGTTATACAAGTTCAAGCAAAACAAAAATGTTAGTAGAAGGCGGTCTAGTTATTGCTATGGCTCAAATTTTAAGTATGTATGTCATCTATCAAATGCCACAAGGTGGCGCTGTGAAAGCAGCTAACTTGGTGCCATTGTTAATTTATGCCTATCGTTGGGGTGGTCGTGCGGGCATCTTAACTGGTATTGCTTATGGAATTGTTCATTTTCTATTGGGATTTAAATTCTCTATTCATTATATGAGTATCGTATTGGACTATATCTTAGCCTATGGTGCCATCGGTATTGCTGGTTTCTTCGGCGGTTCTAGTACTGGGAAAGCTTTCTTTGGGGCGGTTTATGCAATCTTAACACGCTTTGCTATGTCTGCTATTAGTGGTGTGGTGGTGTTTGGATCCTATGCGCCAGAGGGAACAAGCCCTTGGATTTACTCCCTAACGTATAATGCAACATATATGTTGCCAGACATGGTCATTAATTTAGTGGTATTGGCGTTGTTATATGTGCCAGTGATGCGTGGATTAGGTCGTGTGACACCCACTCATAAATAAGAAAACATCTAGGACAGGAGATATGTATGATTTCTGAATTAGGAATTATTGTATTAGCGGGTGGACTTAGCACTCGCATGGGAACAGATAAGACGAGATTGCCTTGGGGTAGCACAACTTTATTAGGGGAAATGCTCCGCAAGGCGGTCCTTACAGAATGTGGAGAAATTTTAGTCTCCATCAATCGAGAATTAGAAGAGTCAGAGGCACATATTATTGAAGAAGCCCGTTCCTTTGGACGAGATATTCAATTAGTGCCAGATACTATTGCTATGAAAGGCCCTTTGAGTGGATTGCAGTCAGCTCTTTCAGTAGGAACTAGAGAAGCCTATATCGTGGTATCTGCAGATATGCCGTGGTTTTCCTTTCATTGGTTGCCATCTTGGGAAGTGCACATCGATACATTTTTCCAAGGAGAATTATTAGCTATGGTTCCTTATGTAGGTTTGCAAGAGTACGAACCGTTGGCAGCCATTTATAAACGGTCCGTACTAGACACGATTCAAGAAGCCTTAGACGGTGAAGATGTATCTATGCATGGAATTTTGGACAAGATTCCCTATATGGAAATGGATATGAGTGAAGAAGCAGAGCTATATAGTAATGTGAATACTCGATTATCCTATAAATTGGCGAAAGCTAAATCTGCTAATCGTGAACGGTCTGTGCCGATTGTGACCATTAGTGCAAGCCAATCTAAATCGGGGAAAACTACAGTGGCTACAGCTTTGATTAAGGCGCTTTCAGAGCGAGGCGTTGTGGTGGGCATGGTGAAAAGTGATGGCCATGGATTTTCCATGGATAAGGAAGGCACTGATACATGGAAAGCTAGTCAATCAGGGGCGAAGGCAGTGGCCATAGCGGGACCGAATGGATATGCGATGATGGTCCATGGTGAAAGTATGCAACGTCAACAACAATTGATTCGGTTGGCCAATGAAATGCCCGTGGATTTGGTGCTCTTAGAAAGTCGCAGCCATGGAGTGGCGCCGATTATTGAAGTGGTCCGTGCAAACCATAATGAAACGAGACTGCCGCAGTTAGAAGAGATTGTAGCAGTAGTGACAGATATAGAAGACACATTAGAAGGAAATACGATTTGCGAACAGTTCAATTTCAGTGAGGAAGATATGGAACGTTTAGCAGATTGGATATTGAAGGAGTTGTTATAATGCAAGTAGTAACAGTAGAAGAAGGCTTGCAACGATTAGAAGCTCCTTTTACAGATAGTGCGCATACCCTCGCGATAGAGTCTGTTCCTATTGGACAAGCCTATGGCAGAGTATTAGGGGCAACGGCGCTAGCTAAGATGGATTATCCGCCTTTTAGGCGATCGGCCATGGATGGGATTGCTATTCGTTATACTGCCAATACAAGGTCGTATCGTATGTTAGAGACGATTGGTGCAGGGGAAGTGTTTCAAGGTCAATTAGAGCCCGGTGAAGGAATCCACATTATGACGGGTGCTATGGTACCAGATACGGCAGATACTGTGGTAGTCAAAGAGGCTCTAAAGTGGATGACTGATACTGAAGTGATGGTACCTAGTCGAATCGAAGTAGGTCAACATATTATCCTCGCAGGGGAAGATATACAAATTGGTCAGGAATTATTGCCTGCTGGTACTGTGTTGGAAGCAGAACAAGTAGGGACCTTAGCAGGGCAGGGATATAGTGAAGTCTCTGTATACCGAAAACCAAGAGTGATTGTGCTCACTACAGGCCGTGAGGTACAAAATCCAACTGAGATACTGCGAGTAGGGCATATTTATAATTCCAATCGGTATTTACTAGAAGGTACCTTATATGCATTAGGCGTTGATGTGGTGGGAGTAGCCCATTTGTCAGATGCGCCAGGTACGGTAGATGGTAATATTGCCACAGTACAACATATGCTAGATACATTGGGACCAGTAGATATGATTGTTAGCACTGGCGGTGTATCTGTAGGTGACTATGATACGATGCCGGAATTGTATGAACGTTTAGGCGCTAATACATTGTATCGACGTTTACAGATGCGTCCAGGAGCAGCTTCTTTTGGAGGTATTATTACAGCTAGAGGACATCATACATGGTGTATGGGCTTATCTGGAAATCCTACAGCAGCAATGAATCAGTTTTATTTATTGGTGTTGCCTGTGTTGGAACGCTTATCTGGACGGATGGTGATGCGTCGTTGGATAGATTGCCACCTAGGTGAAGTTGTAGATAGAAAGCATCCATTAGATCGCTATTATCAAGGGCATATTGTGTATGAAGGAGGCTCTTGCTGGGCGTATCCTAATTTAGGAATGACCTCAGGTGGTTTAAAAGCTTTATCAGTGGCAAATGGATTGATCAAGATTCCTAGTAATAGCGAACGATTAGAGCGGGGTTCTATAGTGAAAGTATTCCCTTTTAGTCGATAAACAGAATAAAGAAACAAAAATATGAATAAAAACTCTGTTTTATAAGAAGTAATCTTGTGAAAATAGAAATAATTTGATATAATAATTCTATAGAATTTTATAAGTGAGGTCTGCAAAGAGACACATCGTACACGTACCCTGTGCCTCTTTTTGTATGGTCTTTTAAAGGGTAGTATTAAGAAAAAGGAGATTCTATGGCAGTACTAAAAAGACTTGGCTTATCTGGTTGGATTGTCATTGGCCTATTAGCGGGCGTACTAGTAGGTTCAGTAGCACCAGATTTTGCAAAACAATTAAAACCATTAGGTGATGTATTTATTCGTATGATTAAAATGATCG
>CAUVRW010000032.1:0-8097 GCA_963554425.1 uncultured Veillonella sp. | reverse complement strand
GTATGAAAGCCGTTACTTCTTCCACCGTATAAGCGCTTCCTTTCAGAGGAAAAATCGGCAATCGTTTCACATTATAAGACAGGTTGTTATCTGCCATATATTGGTTGACACCTTGTTCCCACCAAGTACTTTTATAGAGTCCACCACCATAGCGAGGGCGCACGTATTCCCATACTTGATTCATGCGTTCCAAGGCTTGATCACCGTCTGCAACAGTCTCAACAGGTAAATATCCATCGCGGAAAAGGACATAGGAAATCACTTGTGTCGCCGTTGTAGGACCACAACCTGCTAACCGTTTCCACGCATCTTCGTACCACTCTTGGTCATACCCATAGGAAAAATTCCCATCCTTTTTCACTTGTAACCATTCAGGATGTTCAATACGATAGCGTTTGATTCCTGCCATTAGTCTTCTACTACCTCAACAGTTTGCATACGGTCGCCTTGTTGGATTTTATCCACTACATCCATACCTTCAATAACTTGTCCGAATACAGTATGAACACCATCTAAATGAGGTTGTGGTTCATAGACGATAAAGAATTGGCTACCTCCTGTGTTAGGTCCACGATGAGCCATAGACAAAGCGCCACGAACATGTTTATGCGGGTTGCCTTTAGTTTCACAAGGAATTGTGTAACCAGGGCCACCTACGCCAGTCCCCATTGGGCAACCACCTTGTGCTACGAAACCAGGGATGACACGATGGAATTTCAAAGTATCGTAGAAACCTTCTTTGATTAATTTTACAAAGTTAGCTACTGTGCCAGGAGCTTCGTTTTCAAATAATTCGATAACAATGTCACCGTATTCCATATGAATAATTGCTTTTTTCATTACTGTACCTCCAAAAAAGTTCTAATCACGTGACCCGCTAAATGCAATCCTGCTACAGACGGAACAAAACCGCAGGAACCTGGACTTCTAGAATCGTCATCTCGGTTCGGTGTCATCGGTTGTTCTGTTGAAAATAATACAGTTTGCTTTTTAATGCCACGACGACGTAATTCTTTACGCATCACCTTCGCCAATGGGCATGTATGGGTCTTACTAATATCTGTAATCTTCAATTGGTCTGGCCACATTTTATTACCTGTGCCCATAGAAGATATACATGGTATATGACTATTATAACACGTTTCAATGATAGATAGTTTAGCACTTACCATATCGATAGCATCAATCACAAAATCTGGATTAATATCGGTGATAAAATTTGGATGACTTTCACCGGTATACACCATATCATAGGCCTCAATATGCAAGTTTGGATTGATTGCTAAGGCTCTCTCTTTTGCCACCTCTACCTTACGTCGACCTACAGTGTTTGGCAACGCAATAAGTTGACGATTAATATTACTCACCGTTACTTGGTCGCCATCAACAATGACAATATGACCAACGCCTGAACGCACTAACGCTTCTAACGCAAAAGAACCAACACCACCGCATCCAAATAGCAAGACTTTCTTACCCTGCAAAGTTTTAATTTTTTCTTCCCCTACCAACCATTGTAGGCGAGTTAACATATGCTCCATATTAATAGGCTCCTGCCGGTATAATTTCAGTCCAATATCCATCTGGGTCAGCGATAAAATAGATACCCATTGCTTCGTTTTCATAGACTACACAATTCATAGCCTTATGTTTTGCCAAAGCACTTTCATAATCATCTACATAGAATGCCACATGAAATTCATTATCACCTAAATTGTAAGGACGATCCCAATCACGCAACCATGTTAATTCTAAACGATGAGGATTAGTACCGTCTCCTAGATAGACAATTTTAAAAGATCCATCTTCTCCATCAATATGGTCTACTTCTTCTAATCCTAAGGCTTCTTTGTAAAAGGATAGACTCTTATCCAAATCTTTCACATTAATATTATTATGAGCAAAGCTAAATTTCATACTTCCTCCTTAATTCCTAGTAAATAACAGTATTATTCTAACATAGGTACCAAGGGAATACAATCACTGTACTTGAAAGTAAGCCCTGCTTCCCTCATCGGTTTTTGTCACCACCAAGTGTGCACCAACTTGTTGTTGCAATTCTGGTACATGAGATATAATCCCCACCAATCGACCTTGGGATTGCAATGCCACTAGCGTTTCCATTGCCACATCCAATGTATCTGGGTCCAAAGTGCCAAAACCTTCATCAATAAACATAGTGTCTAGATGAATGCCCCCTGTATAGGATTGGATCACATCTGCTAATCCCATAGACAGCCCTAAAGATGCCAAGAAGGTTTCCCCACCGGACAGAGTATTGGCAGGACGGCTCGCTCCTGTATAGGCATCAAAGACAGCAATGTCCAATCCTCGGGCACCACGACCACCTTCCTCTAATAATCGTTCCAGTCGATAACGACCACGACTCATATCATGAAGTCGTAAGTTTGCTGCACTCAATACTTCTTCCAGGATAGCACCCAGCACATAGCGTTCAAAGCTGACACCTTTCATACCTGAATCGCCGCCATTCGCTAAATCAGCTAACCCAAAAATAAAGGCCCGACGGTCCGACAACTCTTTGGTAGTCGCTTCTAACTCCGAAATCTCTTGGATAGTTTTTTCCTTACCAGTCACTTGCGATTTTAAAGTACCAATGACTTCCCCTAAATCTTTCAATTCTTGCTGTAAGCCGTCAACCGATTCTTTGTCTATTTCCTTTGGTGCAGTGGCATAACTAGCTAAATCATTTTTCACTTCTTCTAACAAGGAGTTTAACCGTAATGTTTCACTGTTATAGGCATTAAAGGTTTCTTTCCATGCTGGCAATGTATCAAATGCATGAGATTCCTTTTTAAATGTATCGATGGTAAGAGATTCCGCTGCTAATACTTGTTCAATATCCTTGCTCAAACTTTCTATATCCTGTTTCATGCGCACTTTGTGCTCTCTGAGGGCACCTACTTCTGCAGTGAGTGCAGCCTGTTTTGCTTGACTCATTTGTCGTTCTTCCTCTACCGCTTTACGGTCCGCTTCATATCGCTTCAAAGCATCCGACAATCCTTTCAGTTCCATCATATACGTATCCACTGTGAAAGGGGCTATACTCTTTTCAATACGATGCATTTCTGTTGTTATATGCTGAACATCTTGACTTATCGTTTCTATTTGACCTATTAAGATTGTCAGTTCCAGTTGTTTGGCATGAAAGTTAGCTTCTTCTGCTTGCAATTCTGTTTGCAATGTACTGAGTTTTGTTTCTAACTCTATTTTATCCTTTTCTGCATTCACTAACTCTTTTTGTATCTCTTTGAAAGTCTGGTCTATTATTTCTATATCCACAGTGTTCTGCCACCATTGGAGGCGTTCAGCTACCATGTCCATTTCCTTGACTTTTATAGCTATTCCTAGCATCTGACCCAAGTGCAGTATAGATTCTCTTTGAACATCTTCCGTAACATTTGGGTAGGTTTCGCATAGACGATTCCATTCTTTACTATATCGTTCTACTTCTTCTTCACTGTGGCTTAGCTCAGTTTCTATCGTTGCCACCTGTGTTTGACTAACTTGGAACTCTCTGCGGAGTCTATCTACCGTTTCACGTACAATCTCTTCCGATGGAGCTTGTGCCAACTGTGGATGTTCTAGAGAACCACAAACAGGACAAGGCTCATTATCTTCTAGTTGCAAACTCACTTCATACGCTTGGTGTTGTCGTAATAATTGCTCATTATGATGATATAGTCCTTCACGAGTCTTACAAGCCTGTCGTTCTTCCTCCAACTGCTTACTATACACAGTTTGCGTCTCCCAAGCACTGCGTAATTTATCTACTACTCCCTTTAAGGAATCCCACCAACTCCGCAGTTCACTAGTACATAATTTTTCCTCACCTAAAGAAGTATAACTTTGTAACTTAAGATTCATTTCTTCTAAGCACTGGCGCTGCATTTCTATATTGGTTTGACTTGTTGCCAATATCTCCTGTACTCCACCTTGTTTCTGTATCTTTTGCACTCGGTCCACCTCTAATGCAGTCCGTTTCTCCAAGAGTTCACCATACCGTTCCACTTCTTGTTGCAAGGCCTGCAATTGGTGATATTGCTCTTTTTGCTTTGCATACGTGTCCGCTTGCATTTCTAGCTGTTCACGCTTACAATCCAAACTTTGTAACAATACAGCTACAGATTGCAAAGATGTTTCTAATATGTCCAGCTTTTCTTTATTTGTATTGAAAGTACCTTGTAACTTCTCATATTGATTCAGAGGAATGCGAATTTTTTCCAACCGTTCCCAACGGTCAATCGTTTCCCCTAATGCAATATGTTCTTTTTCCCCCTCTTTATGACTAGCTAAAGCCTTACTATACTGCTCCTTGCGCGCTAATAAATGGGCGTAATTTTCATGCTTTACATAGGCCACTTGCAATGATTCATATTGGTGTTGCTTCTCCTTGCGTTCCCCTTCACGTTCAATTAAGTACTTACGTTCTTCTTCCACTAACGCCACTAAGTCCTGCAACGTATCTACTGTGTAGGTACTCAGCAAAAACTCAACCTTTTGCAATGTATCTTGAATCCCTACGGTAGCCTTGGCCAGTTCTTCTTTCAGTAGGTCTTGCATGCGTTTATATACTGAAGTTTTAAAAATCGTATGTAATAGCACTTCCCGTTCTGATGTAGGCGCCACTAATAATTTTCTAAAATCACCTTGTGGTAGTAGGACAACTTGTAAAAATTGGTCCACTCGAAATCCGATAATCTGTTGCACATAGTCACGGATTTCTTGGGCTTTCGTAGTAAGTAATTTCCATTCATCATCAATCCATTCACTGATGGCAGCCGTAGCCAATACGGTCCTTGTACCAGTACCACGCTTTTTCAGCAATTCTTGCTTCGGCGTTCGTTCCATCCGATACCGGTGGTCACCTACTTTAAACTCAAACATCACTGATGTAGGTGTTGTGGCATCTGCATAATCACTGCGCATATCTGATCCATCACGAAGACCACCACTCGTTTGACCATACAGAGCATACACAATGGCATCCAATATGCTTGTTTTACCTGCCCCTGTAGGCCCTGTAATCAAAAACATAGATTGATTAGCCAACACAGCAAAATCAAGGATTACTTCCTTAGGATAGGGCCCAAAGGCAGTCATTTCTAGTCGCAAGGGTCTCATGTTTCTTCCTCCCTTAATACACGATGCCACAAACCTTCCATATAGTCCAATTCCTCATGTGAAAGTTCTTCATTGCGAGCTTCCTTGGCAAATTGCGCAAATAAATCTCGCTCATTTAATTCCTTGAATCTTTTAGCACCCGCTGTATCTCGCACCACTTCCATGCGACCTACCAATTCTAATCGCATACAATAAGGAAATACTTTTCGTAAGCGCCGCATCCCATCCACTACAGGTGCCGTATCTAACAAATGTACTTCCACATAATCATTATGATGCTGTGTATGGAGACTTTCATCAGCTAGTAAGTCATCAAAATACCCTGTCAATCTTACAAACTGTCGGCGCCCTATAATAGGAATTTCACTGATGGTTGTAGCCCCTTTGCCATCTATATCAACGATAGTGAAACTTTTGTTATACCCCACCTCATCAAAGGAATAGGTCAACAAAGAACCACTGTATCGAATATGGTCCACTCCAATTCGTTGCGGTTTATGTAAATGCCCCAATGCCGTATAGTGGAAGTCTTTAAATACCGTGGTCGGCACTTGTCCTGATCCACCCACTAACAGAGGGCGCTCCGATTCACTTTCAGTACCACCTGCCACAAAGGCATGGGCTAGACAAAGACTGCGATAGCGCTGTGAACGACTCGTCGCATAGGATGCCCACTGTTGATACGCATCTGCAATAGTCATGTTGTATTTGTTTGTATCAATGTGTATATCATTTTCCACAATATCGATGCTAGAAATATCAGTATTATCTATATAAGAAGAATTGTCTAGATTCGTAATACTTTCATCACTTAAAGAAGCAAATAAATCTGCTGATTCACATTTGACTCGACGTTTCTTGCTAGGCTTACTAGATCCGACATTCATTGTAGACTCTATAGTTTCACCAACAATGCCTACTCGATTCAGTTCTGTCTGTATGTCTCGCACTTCCCCATAGGGTAATGCCCACACATCAAGTTGACCGTGTGCATCTTGAAATGTTATGGGTTTCATGCCTTGGTGGGCATGTCCTAGCAAATGGATGCCATGTGTTTCCCAGGCACTACGCCCCATAGCAAGACGTGGGCCACTGTCGTGATTACCTGAAATAGCTACCATGGGAATCTTCTCTGTAAAGGCTAATCGATGGAGTACAGAATCCCACAGTTCAACGGCTTCAATAGGTGGCACTGAGCGATCAAAGACATCCCCACTGAGTACTACTAAATCAATCTTTTCCTCTTTCAACAAAGGAAAAAATTGGTGTTCCAGCACATGGGCTTGGTCTGTTGTTAAATGTTCATTATAAAATAGTCGTCCCAAATGCCAGTCTGCTGTATGTAGTATGCGCATACTTACACCTCGTTTGCATAAATCTCCCGTAAGATAGAAATTTCTTTTGCATATCCATCTAACTCATTTGGTGTTTCTAAATAGAATGGCAGATGACGTAATTTTGGGTGGGTAATAAAGTTAGCAATGGCCTCAATGCCAATGTGACCTTCCCCGATTTTTTCATGACGATCTTTATGAGCTCCTCTAGGATTCTTGGAATCGTTCAAATGCACCGCATGGATTCTATCTAGCCCTATAAAATGATCAAACTCCTCCAGCACACCATCTAAATTTTCAATGATATCGTATCCACCTTCATGAATGTGACAAGTATCCACACAAACACCAATGTATTCTTTGTGTTTTACTCCATCAATAATACGTGCTAACTCTTCAAAATTACGACCTACTTCCGTACCTTTACCTGCCATAGCTTCTAATAGGACGGTAGTTTTCATGCCTGGAAAAATCACTTCATTTAACATGTCTACGATATATTCGATGCCTTGGTCCACACCTTGTTTCACATGGCTACCTGGATGAAAGTTATATAAATGACCTGGCAAATATTCCAATCGCTCTAAATCTTCACGCATAGAATTTTTCGCAAATTCACGGAGCCCTGGATCTGCTGCACAAGCATTTAAAGTATATGGTGCATGTCCTAGTAGTTTCCCAAATTGATGTTCTTTCAGGAATGCATCTAAGGCTTTCATATCTGCTTCGTCAAAGGCACGTGCCTTACCACCACGAGGATTTCTCGTAAAATATTGAAATGTATTGGCACCAATAGACAGTGCCTCTTTTCCCATATGTAAATATCCTTTGCTAATGGATAAATGACATCCAATTGTTAATTGACTCATGTATAACTCCTTATTACTAATATTCTGTATAATTAACTCTAATCTCTACCATATTGTAAACTGTGTTCTTATTAACTTCTATCTCTACAAAGCATTTCCTGTACTAGCACACCTACATTGTTTCATCTTTATGACACACTATTCTACTAGTAAGTATATCATGAGCCAATAAGACTTATATAGATATAAAAATAAGGGATAATTGTTTATTATAAGCAATTATCCCTTATTGAGCTGTTTCTAATCTAAGACTAGACGGTTTCCATTACTAATTAATGTGAGCTTTTACGCAAACATTCTGGACAAATGCCTTCAAAAGACACATGAAGTCCTGTAATTTCATATTCACTGTGGCGTGCCACTTCTTCTCTTAGACAATTCACTTGTACATCGTGTAAATCATTAATACGATTACACATTGTACACCGTACGTGTGGATGATTTCTTGTATCCCAATCATATCGGCTACAATCATCGCCCAAGTCTAAGACACGAACTATACCAATGCGTTCAAAAATCTCCATCGTTTTATATACAGTCGCCAAGCTCATACTTGGATGGTCTTCCCGTAAACTTTGGTAGATCATTTCCGCAGTGGGATGGTTGTTTTCTGCGTAAAGAACATTATAAATAGCAATACGCTGTGGCGTTACTTTATAACCTTCTTCTCGCAATTTTTGTGCAATATCCATAACGCACATCCTTTCCACTTGGAAGCTAAACTGTGAGATTAAAACACTATTACTCTA
>CAUVRW010000031.1:0-8190 GCA_963554425.1 uncultured Veillonella sp. | reverse complement strand
CCTTCTTCGGTAGTGATGCGGAATTTATAATCTTTGGTCGTAAATAAAGCTTGTCCACCTTTGGCAAAGTAGGCTAGAGGTCCTAATAATTGTTTTTCTTTTGGAGTGACGGAGGCAACAACTTCGGGAATGACTCCGATAGCAATGTTATTGCAGAAGAACGCCTCATTACAACGGCCTACATCGACATGGCGGATGGTGCTATGTTTTAAACCGTGAATAGCCTCTAAAGGTTGTAAAGGGATGCCCAAAGCGCGGCTCATATCGTTGACAGTGCCAAGAGGGATAAAACCAAATTTGGCACGACAGCCAGCTTTCACAATGCCGTTAACGGTTTCGTTGATGGTACCATCACCGCCCATACAAAAGATGGCATCAAATCCCTCGTCGGAGGCTTCGATGGCAAAGCGGGTAGCATCGCCGGCTTGTCGGGTGAATTTTACTTCTAAGCGATCAAAGAGTGCGCTTAGTTGCCATTGTAGTTCCATTACGTATCGGCGAGCCCGACCACCGCCTGATACCGGGTTTATAATAATTAGACAACGACTCATGGTTGATTCCTATTCTATACACAGATACATTTAGTTATTACTATTATATCACAGGGACATTAGATTTCATTGATTTTTAGGAGCTATTTCACGTATAATGAAAGAAATATGTTACGTATGCCAAGACTAGGTACAAGTATAGAACAGTAACATCCTGGAGGGGGATTCGATGGATAAGACAGAAGAGTATCGTTTGCATAGTATTGACTCAATTGGGCGATTACCGTTGAGTGAACAAGTATATATGTCATTAAAGCAAGCTATTTTGACGGGTTCTTTGAAACCAAAAATGAAGTTAAGTGAAGTGCGTATTGCAGAGCAATTGAATGTGAGCGCTACTCCGGTGCGTGAAGCATTTCGTAAACTGGCGAAAGATAATCTTGTGGTCATTAAACCTTGGAAAGGTGTTACCGTAAAAGGGTACTCTCCAGAGGAGATTGTAGCTATGTACCAATGTCGTGAAGTGATGGAAGGCTTAGGGGCTAGACTTTGCGCAGAGCGCTGTACAGAGGAGCAACTAGTAGAACTACAAGAGGTGTGCGATGCGGGTATCCATACGGAAAATCCTGAAGAACGGGTTGCCATTAATAGCCGCTTTCATACATTGATTGCAGAATTTTCTGGTAATGATCGTGTGGCGGATTATTTAGCGGATTTTAGAGAAATGGTGAATCGTGATATGTACATTAGTACGTCAGATAAAACGAGGACGATTTCTTGTGATTTAGAACATCAGCAAATTATGGAAGCCATTCATGACCGCAACGGCGAATTGGCAGAAGAGCGGATGCGAGGCCATGTGCGCAATGCCTTTGTATTTAAAAAGGCTCATGCAGAGTTATTGGCGAAGCAGAAAGAAAAGTAATATTTTGGCGGTGAAAGTATTCATAGGTTGTAATACTAATAGTTTCTAACGTTATATATAAAAAATATATAAAAAGGCTAGGAATTTATAAAATCATGTGTTTACTTTTACACAATCATTTGCTATAATAACTCAAGCAAAGGGTTCACACTACCTTTGCTAGATAAAGATCTCTCTCTTTATCTACCTAACTTACAATAGGGAAGGGTTCATCTTATACCTTCCCAGGTAAAAGACCCTACTTTTACCGAAGGGGCGCCCCCCATTGCCCCAACAAAACATTTGAAGCTATTTCAAATGTTCTCTCTCTTTTTTCTCAAATACAAAGACCTCGGCTTTATTCTCTTGGCCGAGGTTTTTGTATTTTTTAGCTTATAGGGCATGCCTGTATATACCGTGCGTGTCATAACGTTAGGAAATAGATGAATAAAGAGTCTGTGAAAGTGGCAATATTGCTTTATAAATATAGGGAATGTGATTGATGAAATGTTGTAAAAATGCTATTATTAGAGGTGAACTTTGAGAGATTGATGTGTATCGAAAATACTGAATAAATACAGTCTTTCTGTGGTCCTATATTACAATCCTAAGGAGGGTGAATCTCTTGCAAAAACGTAAAGATTTTATCTGGAAAATGGGCGGTCAGCAAGGTGAAGGTATTGAAAGTTGTGGCGAAATTTTAGCTACTATTCTTGCCAAAGAAGGTTATTCCTTGTACAGCCAACGTTTGTTTGCATCTCGTATCAAAGGTGGTCACACAACATTTGCATTACGTATCGCATTAGAACAAATTATGACAGTCGGTGAGCATATCGATTTCTTGGTAGCACTTGACCAAGAAACTGTAGATATGCACGGTAAAGAAGTGCGTGAAGGTGGTTTTATCATTTGCGATAGCAAAGTAAATCCTAATTTTGAAGCTTTCACAGGCACTGGCGTAACATGCTTAGCATTACCAATTTCTGAAACAGCATTACAACAAGGCTCCTTGTTGATGCGTAATATCGTGGCACTAGGTATGTCCGTTGCGCTATTGGGCTTTGAAACAGAATTGTTCTTAACAGCTATCAAAGCTCGCTTTGCAAAAAAATCTGAAGATATTATTAACAAAAACTTACAAGCATTCCAATTGGGTTATCAATTGGTAAAAGACCAATTGGGTGATGTAGAAGTAGATACATTGGATAAACCAACACCAAAAGATCAAATGTTCTTGCTTGGTAATGAAGCGTTAGCATTGGGTGCGATTGCAGCGGGCTCCCGTTTTATGGCATCTTACCCAATTACTCCAGCTTCTGAAGTTATGGAATACATGATTAAGAAAATGGACAAAATCGGTGCTACTGTGGTACAAACAGAAGATGAGATTGCTGCATGTATGATGGCTATGGGTGGTGTATACGCTGGTGTTCGTGGCTTTACATGTACATCTGGCCCTGGTTTAAGCTTGATGGCGGAATCTTTATCTATGGCATCTATGGCTGAATTGCCAATGCTGATCATCGATGTACAACGTTCTGGCCCATCCACAGGTATGGCGACAAAAGTAGAAACGTCCGATATTGATGCAGCTTGCTACAATGCGCATGGCGATTATTCCAATATCGTCATTGCTCCAACAAGTATTGAAGAATGTTTCTATGAAATTCAACATGCTTTCAACTTGGCGGAACAATACCAATGTCCAGTTATTTTTATGCCTGATTTACAACAAGGCTTGAATAAACAATCTGTACCAACATTCGATTTGAACCGTGTTGGTATTGAACGTGGTAATTTGATGAAAGAAGAAGAGTTACCAGCATTGGAAAATCCTAAATACTTCAAACGTTTTGAATTGACTGAAAGCGGTATTTCCCCTCGTACGATTCCAGGTATGAAAAACGGTCTATTCTTGTCTACTGGTCTAGAGCATAACGAAGAAGGTAAACCAGCAGAAGCACCTTCTATGCACGTGGCACAAACAGACAAACGTTTCCGCAAATTATCTACAGTAGCGGATGTATATGAACCATTCTTGAACAATGCAAAACATGAGGAAGCAGATGTTCTTGTGATCGGTATTAACTCTAGCCGTGGTGCTATCGAAGAAGCAGTGGTAGAATTAGAGGCAGAAGGCCACAAAGTGAACCATTTACAACTTCGTTTGATTAAACCGTTCCCGAAAGAACAATTGCTACCATTCTATAACAGTGCTAAAAAAGTTGTGATTTGTGAGCAAAATGCGACAGGTCAATTAACTAACTTATTCCGCATCAATATGCCGAATAAAGAAAAACTTTCTAGTTGCTTAAAATATGATGGCAATCCATTTACAACATCTTATGTAAAAGCGGCAATTAAGGAGGTTTTATAATGGCAACAGCAAATGAATATAGAAATGATATCCGCCCTAACTGGTGTCCAGGTTGTGGTCATTATGGGGTACAAGCAGCCATCGCTGATGCAGTAGCTGCTCTTGATATTGCGCCTGAAAAGTTGGCTGTTATCTCTGGTATCGGTTGTTCTAGCCGTATCGGTGGTTACTTCTATGCCTATGGTGCGCATACTACACATGGTCGTGCACTTCCGTATGCACAAGGTGTGAAATTAGCGAATGAAGATATGAACGTTGTGGTTTGCGGTGGTGACGGTGATGCCTTTGCGATCGGTATGGGCCATACGATTCATGCTTTCAAACGTAACGTAAATATTACCTATGTGGTTATGGATAACCATGTATATGGTTTGACAAAAGGCCAAACATCTCCTCGTTCTGATGTGGGATTTGTGACAAAAACATCTCCTCATGGTTCTTTTGAAAGCCCATTGCCAATTTGTGAAACCGCCATCGCTTCTGGTGCTACTTTCGTAGCACAAAGTTACATGGTAAACCGTGCACAATTAGTGGATTTAATTAAACAAGGTATGCAACACGAAGGATTCTCTTTCATTAACGTGTTCAGCCCTTGTGTAACTTACAATAAACAAAATGGCTACGATTACTTCAAAGATAATTTGGTGAATTTGCCAGAAGGTTATGATCCAACAAATCGTGCAGAAGCATTTGCTATGTTAGGCGAAACAAATGGTCTTGTAACAGGCTTGATTTATCAAGATACAACAAAACCATCCTTTGAACAAGCATTATATGCAGCAAATGGTGGTCCACACGCTCGTGCATTAGTACATGACGTGGTGAAACCGGATGCAGAGATGTTTGCATCTCTTTGCAACGAGTTCAAATAGAAACGACATATCTCGGTTGAGTATATAGGTAGAATGAAAATCCGCATTACTTCTAAAAACTGCCCTACGCGAAAGTTTTTAGTAAGCAATGCGGATTTTCTTTTGCTTTATCATAGTGTCTAATGAGATATGTTGTTTCTATTGGGGGGGACTCGAGGGGGGGAGGAAAAGCCGCAGCGCTTCTGAAAACTGACCTACGCTAAAGTTTTCAGTAAGCACTACGGCTTTTCTTGGTGGTAAACATTAGACAGAAACATGTAGGTACTCTAAAAGATAACCTGTGCTAAAGTTTTTATAAGTCGTTTGGTTTCTTGTGATTATATGGTTTGCTTGCGGTACTTATTTTATAATTTGTGGATTTTTGCTATACTGTAGATGTTACCTCCCCAATACTGGTGACAGGAAGGGGGTGGATTCATGGAGATCCTAGTCAACTTGTTAATCTCTGTTGTGGCAGGAACGATCAGTCATTATTTCTGCAAGTGGTTAGACAGACGGTTTAAAAGGTAACTAACCCAATCTAGAGGTAGCTCTCTTTAAAAAGCAGAACCCCCACAGTAGGCGCTGTGGGGGTTTGTTGTTCCCATGGAACTAGTCAACTTGTTGTCAATTGGATTATATCATACTTAGAGAGATTTGTCACTTTAAATATAGAAACCCCACAGCTGCAACTGTGGGGGTGTCGCTTTCAAAATCTCATTTGTATTGTTATAATGAGAGTAGATTGAAACAAGGAGTGATAATTAGATGAAATCTGTTTTATATACGATGATGCTGGCGGCGTTTTTGAACCCCTTTGCATCGAGTTCTCTTACGATGTCTTTTCCAGATATGATGCGCGAGTTTGGAGCATCTACGAATGATATGGCATGGGTGGTAGAAGCCTTTTTGCTATGCTGTACGATGGCGGTGATCCCGGCTGGTAAGTTAGCGGATATCTATGGGAAACGCAAGCTGTTTTATATAGGTAGTATTGTATTTACGATAATATCGGGGCTTATGTGCTTTGTTGGATCTGTAGAGATGTTGACAGTGTATCGGGCATTGCAAGGAATTGCTTTAGGGATTGTATATACTACGTCTATGTCTATTTTAACCTTATCTGTACCAGTGGAACGGCGGGGATATGCGTTCGGTATGATTGGCGGAATGGTCTACTTAGGGTTATCCTTAGGACCTGCCTTAGGTGGTTTCCTAAATTACTATTATGGTTGGCGTAGTATTTTTGTGTTTACTACTTTACTAGGTGTTGTGGCAAATGTGATGGCCTTTCGCTCGTTGCATAAAGAGTGGGTGCATACACCAGATAGTAGTATTTCTATGAAAAGTTTACTTTTATACGCCTTGGGTATCAGCGCAGTGATGGTTGGTATTACCGAATGGGTTCGCTTTTGGTGGAGTGTCTATGCTTTTGTAGTAGGATTGGTGGCATTAAGCGTGTTAGGATATGTAGAATGGCATAGTAAGGATCCGCTCATTCCAGTTAGGATATTTGTGTCGAATCTAGGATTTACTATGTCTAGTGTGGCTGCCATGATGAACTTTAGCGCCACTTTTGGCGTAGGATTTGTATTATCCTTGTTTTTACAAATGATAATGGGCTTTGATTCTCGTATGACCGGATTGATTTTATGCATACAAACTGGAATTATGGTATTTTTAGCGCCTCGTATGGGTGCTTTATCTGATCGATACAATCCATCCCAATTTGCTAGATGGGGGATGGTGCTCATCGGCTTAGGATTGCTTAGCATGGCCTATGGTACTTTCACTGAAAGTATGGCAATTATCATGATAAGCTTAGCCATCGTAGGTATCGGAGTGAGTTGCTTTGCGCCACCGAACAATAATCTAATTATGAGTTCTGTACCGAAAACGTACATTGGCTTTGCCTCTTCTACGATTTCCACAGTACGCCTATTAGGACAAACCTTGAGTATGGCTTTGATTGGAATTATCCTAGCCTACACCATAGAAGGAAGAACAGCACTACAAATGATGGAATATAATAGTATTGTTGCATTACTTGTGTTTGGAGTGATTTGTTTAGTAGGGACTATCCCAGCGGGGATGCGTAATATGCGTAAGTGAACTGTCAACTGTTGGTTGACAGTTCGCTTGGGTGCTATAAAAATTTTGTTGCCCAATTAATATATTTCCTTAGAATAGTCGTATTGCTTCTAAAAACTTTCATGTAGGTCAGTTTTTAGAAGTGATGTAGAGGTTCTTGTGATGCACTAGTCTGATATATTTAGAGAATTGAGAATGTGCTTTCTGTTGCTGAGTGGTTGTAAACTATTAGTTGACAACCACTTAATAATTGTTGAACTGTTAACTAATAGCTGACAGTTGCCCCTGATTTTTGTATAATGATAAGGTAATATAGAATGCCCTGTGAGGTATGACTTTCATAATAGATAGTAAATATATTTCTATAAGAAAATGGATTAGATAAAGGAGTTAAGGAATGATTAATCGCTACACTCGTGAAGAGATGGGACATATTTGGAGCGAACGCAATGAGTTCGATACGATGTTATTAGTTGAAATTTTGGCATCTGAAGCGCAGGCAGAATTGGGTATTATCCCGAAGGAAGCGGCGGTAGCGATTCGTGAGAAAGGTGACTTTCAAGTAGAACGGATTCGTGAAATTGAACGGGAAACAAATCATGACATCATTTCCTTCGTCACTGCGGTGGGCGAATATGTAGGTCCTGAGTTTGCAAAATACATTCATCTTGGCTTAACGTCCACAGATGTAAAAGATACAGCATTAGGATACATGATGAAACAAGCCTGTGATTTATTGTTAAAAGGGTTGCGTAATTTCCGTGATGTGTTGGCTCGCCGTGCGGTAGAGTTTAAATACACGCCGATGATTGGTCGTACGCACGGTATTCATGGAGAGCCGATTACATTTGGTATCAAATTGGTGAATTGGATGTCCGAGATTGATCGCGACATTGCTCGTTTAGAACAAGCTCGTCAGTCTGTAGCGGTAGGTAAATTATCTGGTGCTGTGGGCACGTACTCTAATATCGATCCATTTGTGGAACAATATGTATGTGAAAAATTGGGCTTGGAACCTGTGAAAGTAGCGACACAAGTAGTATCTCGTGACCGTCATGCTGAATTGTTGTCTATGATTGCTGTTATCGGTGGCACCTTGGATCGTATCGCTTTGGAAATTCGTCACTTACAACGTACAGAAGTGCGTGAAGCGGAAGAGTATTTCAGTCCGAAACAAAAAGGTTCTTCTGCGATGCCTCACAAACGTAATCCAATTACTTGTGAAAGAATCTGTGGCTTAGCGCGTGTATTGCGTGGTCATGCACAAGCGGCATTTGAAGACCAAGCCTTATGGCACGAGCGAGATATTTCTCATAGCTCTGTAGAACGTGTGATTTTACCAGATGCAACGATTACATTGGATTACATGATTCATCTAGCTACACGTACAGTAGATAAATTGTTAGTATACCCTGAAAATATGATGAAAAACTTGAACTTAACAGGTGGTCTTGTATTTAGCCAAACGATTTTAAC
>CAUVRW010000030.1:0-8269 GCA_963554425.1 uncultured Veillonella sp. | reverse complement strand
GATAGGACCCGTATCCATGCCTTCATCCACAAAATGAACGGTACATCCTGTGTATTTTACGCCTTTTAGTAAGGCTTGCTTCTGTGCTTGTAACCCTGTAAAAGCTGGCAATAAGGAGGGATGAATGTTCAAGATATTTCCTCTGTACGCTTGCACAAATGTAGGCGGTAATACACGCATATATCCAGCTAACAACACCCCATCAACGGCATAGGATGCTAATACATCGAGCGTAGCTTGTACCCACTCCTCTTTCTGTGCATACATAGTCGGATCTATTATATGAACGGGAATCTGCCAAGTGTCTCCCTTCTCCACAATACCCACATTGGATCTATCACTAATGATAAGAACTATTTCACTCTCTATATGCCCCGCTTCTATAGCCTTATAGATGGCTTCTCCATTAGACCCTCTGCCACTGCCAAATAGAGCCAATCGTTTACGCATGGAATGCCTCACCAAGAATCGTCACATCTCCCTGTCCTTCTGTAACAAGTCCAATAGAGTACACCACTTCTCCTTGTGCTTGCAACACTTCTACCACACGTTCTACTAACTCTGGCTTCACTACTAGCACCATACCTATACCCATATTGAAGGTATGATACATTTCTTTTGATTCCACAAGTCCCCATTCTTGTAGTAGTTTAAAAATCGGTGGCACTGGCCAAGCATCACTGTGAATCGTGACAGATAATCCTTTCGGTAATATACGAGGAATATTGTCGTAGAAAGATCCTCCTGTAATATGAGCCATCCCTTTCACCAACTGTTCTTTCAGTAGTGGTAGAATGGGTTTTACATACAGTTTTGTTGGTCGTAGTACTTCTTCTCCTATCGTGCATCCTAACTCATCTATATATTTGTCTAATGGCATTTGCTTTTTGTCTAAAATAATATGACGTACTAAAGAAAATCCATTGGAATGCAAACCTGAAGAAGGTAAACCTAAGACCATATCCCCTGCCTCGATAGTGGCTCCCGTAATGCATTGATCCTTATCTACAATCCCCACTGCAAAGCCAGCTAAATCATAGTTACCATCGCCGTAGAAACTAGACATTTCCGATGTTTCTCCACCAATTAAGGCACAACCGCATGTTTCACAGGCCTCACCAATGCCATCGATGATACTTTTAATATGATCATGTTCCAATTTGCCTACTGCAATATAATCTAGGAAAAATAAAGGCGTCGCCCCCTGTGCTACCACATCGTTCACACTCATAGCCACACAATCATGGCCAATCTGGCGATGCTCATTCATGAGGACGGCAAAGCGAATTTTCGTACCTACTCCATCCGTACTCGATACAAGAATGGGTTCTTTCATGGTGTGCTGTGCCAAAGAATAGAGTCCACTAAAACCGCCTAGGGATCCTAGTACACCCGGTGTATAGGTGCGTTCCACACGGTGTTTAATCTTTTGAATGAGCTGGTTGCCCGCTTCTACATCCACGCCAGCATCTAAATAAGTAACAGGTATATTATCAACAGACATAAGTACCTCCCTTGGTATACTCATCCCCTACAGGGCTTGGATACTCTCCAGTAAAACAAGCCACACACAAATGCGGTGCTTCTAGTTGTTTCATAGACTGCACCAATCCTTCATGAGACAAATAATATAAACGATCAACGCCAATGTATTGACAGATTTCTTCTATGGAATATCGATGAGCTAACAACTCTTCTGCATCAGATGTATCGATACCAAAATAGCAAGGATACCGAATAGGTTCAGAAGTTAAACACAAATAGATTTCTTTCGCTCCCGCTTGTCGTAACATGGAAACGATATATCGACTTGTGGTGCCTCGTACAATGGAATCATCAATGAGAACAATACGCTTTCCTTGTACCACATCAGGAACAATACTAAACTTTTTACGTACCGCTTCCTCTCGACTAATTTGGTTGGGTTCTATGAAAGTCCGCAATACCTTCGGATTCCTCACTAACCCTTCCCTATAGGGTATACCAGATTCCTCTGCATATCCCTGAGCAGACAAAGTCCCTGAATTAGGTATGGGCATAACAATATCCGCTTCATATTGTGTTTCTTTTGCCAGCTGACGTCCCATAGCTACCCTTGCCTCTAATACACTTTGACCATCGATAACGCTAGTAGGGTGCGCAAAATAAATATATTCAAACACGCAAGTATTCTGTGTACGCTCTTTAGGATGATAAGGTACACTACAGATTCCATTTTTATCAATGATGACTATCTCACCGGGTCTTACATCACGAATGAAAATCCCGCCTATAGCTTCTATAGCGCAACTTTCAGAGGCAAGTACATACCCATGCGGGATGCGCCCTATGCAAAGAGGACGATACCCCTGAAAATCTCGTACACCGATAAGCATCGTATCCGTAACAATTGTTAAAGAAAAAGCCCCTTCTAATCTCCTACAAGCTTGCTGAATAGCGCCTAGAATCGTCGATTCATTGGACCGCTGGATCAAATGGACGATTACTTCTGAATCCATCGTCGTCGTAAACTTAGAGCCTTGCAATTCCAATTCGCGACGTAACACTCGGGCATTCGTCAAATTCCCATTATGGGCCACTGCAAATGCACCCCACTGCGACTCCCCTACAATGGGTTGTACATCACAAGGATTCTCTATACCTGTGGTGGAATACCGCACATGTCCAATCCCTATATGACCTTCTAAGAAAGAAACATCCTGTAAGGCCTCTTTCACGAGCCCTAGTCCTTTCACCACATCTATCTGTGATTCATGAACCACAACGATACCCGCTCCCTCTTGCCCTCGGTGCTGTAACGCCATAAGGCCTTCATATATAGTTGTCCCGATGGTAGAGGACTTGTCATAGATTCCAAAGACTCCACATTCCTCATGCCATGTATCTAACACACCATCATATTTCATTATGCCCCCTAGAGTCATACTCTACTCATATCGTGCACACGGACAGATTATCAAATGTCAAACTATCTCTATTATAACTTGCTACACAGCTATCTTCAATATAAACTCAAGGAATCAACAAAAAACGTGGTATACTTAAGATACAAAAAGTCATGTATGGAACGCTAATAAACATACTATAGGATGTAATAAGAATCTCACTACTGTCCTATTAACCTAAAGGAGGCTATGTATGCACATATTCCGTCTATTTGTCACTCCTCACACTACCACATCACAAGAGTCACAGCAACTACTTACGACCTTTCAACAAGACTTACAGATTCCTCTCACCGACCTCAGGGTCTACGAACGATACGACATCTCTGGAATCACAGAATCAGAGTTTGAACGCGCTAAAACCCTCATTTTTTCTGAACCTCCCATAGAAACTACCTGTACTACATTAAACCTGTCCTCCCTAGACCATCCCATTGCTATTGCACCTATACTAGGTCAATATGACCAGCGTGCTGATGCTGCAGAGCAATGCCTCTCCATCCTCACTGGTCATGATCATAGTACTGTACGTACTGCACGAATCTATGTCTTAAGGGGCCCCCTAACTAAAACACATATAGATACAGCTCGACAATATCTTTTGCAATCTATCGATGCCTATGAAAGCTCCATGGACCTTCCTACAACGCTAGATATAGTAACACCGGTAGTTCCAGAAACTTCGCACATAAAGGAGTTCACCACCCTGACGAAAATAAAGCTAGAAGAACTCCTTCACTCTATGCAATTGGCCATGACTCTAGAAGACCTACTATGTATTCAAAGGTATTTTCAAAAAGAGCATCGAAATCCAACAGTAACTGAAATTCGTGTATTAGACACCTATTGGTCAGATCATTGTCGCCACACTACATTCAATACCCAATTAACGGAGATTACTTTTGATGAGTCTGCCCTTACCGAGCCGATTCAAAAAACGTATCAAACCTATCTTGAAACAAAACAACAACTGAATCCATCGAGCAATGTAGTACCCACATTAATGGACATGGCCACAATGGCTATGCAAGAACTTCGTCATCAAGGCAAACTAAATCAATTAGATGTGTCGGACGAAATCAATGCGTGCACCATCATTGTTCCGGTGCAGGTGGATGGCAAAGAAGAAGAATGGCTGTTATTGTTCAAAAACGAAACCCATAATCATCCTACTGAAATCGAACCTTTCGGTGGTGCTGCCACTTGTCTAGGTGGCTGTATTCGAGATCCTCTCAGTGGTCGTGCTTATGTATACCAAGCCATGCGTATCACTGGCTCTGGTAACCCTTTAGTCTCAAAAGAGCATACTTTGCTCGGTAAATTACCACAATCCTATATCACAACCACAGCTGCCAAAGGTTTTTCTTCCTACGGCAACCAAATTGGCGTTCCTACAGGGGAAGTACGAGAATATTATCATGATTCCTATCGAGCTAAACGTTTAGAAGTAGGTGCTGTCATCGGTGCTGTGCCACGATCTCATGTACATCGTGAAAACCCTGTCCCAGGTGATCTCATTATATTGCTAGGTGGTAAAACCGGCCGTGATGGCTGTGGCGGTGCTACGGGCTCTTCTAAAATACATACGAAAGACTCTCTCTCTATCTGTGGTGCAGAAGTGCAAAAAGGAAATCCTGTGACAGAACGAAAAATTCAACGCCTATTCCGCAATCCAGAGGTGACACAATCTATCAAGAGATGTAACGACTTTGGAGCAGGCGGTGTAGCCGTTGCTATTGGAGAACTCGCAGATAGCATTCATATATACCTAGATACGATACCTACAAAATACACTGGGCTCACTGGAACAGAGCTAGCCATCTCAGAATCCCAAGAAAGAATGGCTTGCATTATTGATCCTAGCCAATGGAAACGAATCCAATCCTATTGTGCAGAGGAAAATTTGGAGGCTACTATTGTAGGAGAAGTGACAAATACTGGACGCCTAGTGATGGACTTTCAAGGAGAAATTATCGTCAACCTACATCGTCAGTTCTTAGCTACAAATGGAGCTACACAAAGTACTATAGCTCATATCGTATCCCCAAGAGCAACTCCCTCTCCTTCGTTTATTACGAATCTATCTTCTCTCTATACAACAACCAACGCTTCCATAGAAACACGCTTTCATCAAGCCTTGCAAGATTTGAACAGTACCTCCCAAGAAGGATTACGAGCTATGTTTGACTCTACCGTCGGTGCGAATACTGTGCTCTTTCCTTTCAGTGGAACCTATTTGAAAACTCCCGTCCAAGGGATGGTAGCAAAACTTCCTGTGTTACAGGGAACTACCACGACTGCAAGCATAATGACCCATGGTTTTGATCCATATCTATCAGAATGGAGTCCCTACCATGGCGCTCAATATGCGGTACTCCTTAGCTTAGCAAAATTAGCCGCTTTAGGAGGAAATATTTCTAAAGCCTATCTAAGTTTTCAAGAATATTTTGAAAAACTCAACAGTCCTATATCCTGGGGTAAAGTGGTATCTGCTCTGTTGGGCGCCTATGAGGCGCAACGCCAATTAGGTGTAGCCGCTATTGGTGGCAAAGATTCTATGAGCGGTACATTCCAAGATCTCCATGTGCCACCTACTCTTATTTCTTTTGCCGTCACCACCGAGGAGGTCAACCGCATACTATCTCCACACTTTCATGAGGCACACCATCACATCCTATTTCTGTATGTACCAGAGCGCTCTGATGGTACACCTAACTGGGCCGCCTTTAAAGCACATTGTAAAACCTTGCGTTCCTTCAATATCACGCAACAAGTGTATAGTGCGTATGTCGTAGAACAGGATGGCATCGGCCCCGCTACGGTGAAAGCTTGTCTAGGCAATGCCATTGGCTGTGTCTACCATAAAGACGAACTGCAAAGACTAGTTATGGCTGTATCTTCTACGCATGAAAATCGAGAACTAGACCAAACAAGCATAACTCAATCCTGTGCCAATACATCAGAGAATCATAGTCCCCATGCTGCTCTAACTCCTGAAGATATGTTGTTCTACCCCTTCCGTGGTTCCTTCCTCATAGAGGTAGATACTGTGACAGCTCAGGCATTAAGGGACTTACCTCACATGTACCATATTGGTACTACACAAGAAGACCCTTCTATTGTGATGGGGGATACCACTATCTCATTAGATGACTTAACCAATTCCTATGAAAGCACCTTAGCATCTATCTTTCCTATCTACGCAAAAGAAAAAAACTTCGGCGATACCAGTACCTCTGCTGACAGCAAACTACTCCACACTACACAAAGCAAACCATGTAGTAAGTATACTTCTCTATCTCATCCTAAAGTGCTGATTCCTGTATTCCCTGGCACCAATTGTGAATATGAATCTGCACGGGCTTTCACAGAGCATGGTGCCAAGATAGAAACTCTTGTCATTCGCAATCGAAGCAGTCTAGAATTACAAGAATCTATTCAAGCCTTAAAACGCAGTATAGACAGTGCTCAAATTGTATGTTTCCCTGGTGGTTTTAGTAGCGGTGATGAACCTGCAGGATCAGGCAAATTTATAGCTACCCTGTTTCACAATCCATACTTGCAAGAATCTTTAGAAAATCTATTATACAAGCGTGATGGTTTAGTGCTTGGTATATGCAATGGATTTCAAGCACTGATTAAGCTTGGATTAGTCCCAACAGGGCATATCCAATCATTGAAGCAAACCAGTCCTACCTTAACGTACAATACAATAGGACGTCACATTTCTACGATAGTCCATACAAAGGTTGTATCCACAAATTCACCATGGCTCAGTGCTTGTCAAATAGGCGACATCTACACAGTCCCTATTTCTCATGGAGAAGGTCGTTTCCTTGCTACAACAGAACAAGTAGAAGAACTCTATGCTCAGGGGCAAGTTGCCACACAATATGTAGACCTAGTGGGTAATACTACCTATTATCCACGATGGAATCCTAACCAATCTATAGGTGCTATAGAAGGATTATTAAGCCCTGATGGTAGAGTATTAGGGAAAATGGCTCATATAGAACGCCTGGGCCATGGTATACATAAAAATATCAATGGTAACCTTGTAATGCCCATCTTTGCATCAGGCGTGCACTACTTTATAGACTAGTACTCTCGCTCGGTAACCTAAGCCCCAACTATAAAAAAGACTGAAAAACACAAATAGAGGAAGATGGAGTAAAGGCCTCCATCTTCCTCTATCGTTATATGGCTTTACAAAAAAGAGGCTATGACAACATGTAACACATGGTATCATAGCCCTTTATATATGATATATGATGTATGAATTATAATTAACCCACTTCTGGTTCTAACAAACCATATTTGCCATCATGACGACGATATACAACGTTCATGATTTCAGTATCTTCATTGAAGAACATAAAGAAGTCATGTTCCAATAGATTCATTTGTAAAATTGCTTCTTCCACGCTCATAGGACGTACAGTAAAGTTTTTGCGACGTACTACTTCTAATTCCTTTTCTTCTGGAATCGCTTCCACAGGTGTCACATCTACATGGAATCCAGTTTCTTTACGGAATCGTTTTGCTAACCGTGTTTTATGTTTATGGATTTGACGAACAATTTTATCCACCACTAAATCGATAGCAGCATACATATCTAAATGACTTTCTACACCACGCAATACTACGCTTTCTACAAAACATGTCACTTCTACTTTGCGCTCTTCTTTTTCTAGAGATAACACAACTTGAACCGTAACTGGTGTTTCAAAATAACGGGATAACTTTTCCAACCGTTTTTCAATATATTCACGCAAGGCAGCTGTCACTTCAAGATTTTTTCCTCTTACAGATACTTTCATAGTTGTCACCCTTTCTGTGTAACATATAGTGTTGCTATATGTATATAATTCTACATGAAAGTATGAAAACCCTTTTTTATTTTTCTATATTTTTTCTACATTTAGTGAAAGTAAAAAAACTTAGGGACCCTATTTAGGAATCCCTAAGCTTTGTTCATAAATTATGCTTTATATACGTTAGCCGCTTGAAGACCACGGTTGCCATCTACGATTTCAAATTCTACTTGTTGTCCTTCGGATAAAGACTTAAAGCCATCTTCTTGGATTGCAGAAAAATGAACGAATACATCGCTGCCATCTTCTCTTTCAATAAAGCCATAACCTTTTTCTGCACTGAACCATTTTACTTTCCCAAGCATGATAATTCCTCCTACCTTTAATACTGCAAGCGATTTAGAGTATCTAAATCTTGCTTTCATGTTATCACTATATATGTATGATGTCAATCAAAATATCACTTTATTTTCAAGTATATAACATATCGATATAATTTAACGAAACTAT
>CAUVRW010000029.1:0-8458 GCA_963554425.1 uncultured Veillonella sp. | reverse complement strand
TAGTGATGACGGAGTTCATTAAACAGTATTATGGAGGATCTACGTTCATACCTAAAGAATTGCTATTGCCGATGGATAGTGTGGACCGTGAATTATTTAGTGAATGGTTCACCTCTATGAAAGGTCAACAAGTAGAAGTATCTGTGCCACAACGAGGCTATAAAAAGGACCTTATCAAGATGGCGGAGGAAAATGCTCAAAACTTTTTAGCAGAACGTCGTCGCCAGTGGCAATACACTATCGATAAGTCCGGTGGGGCCGTGAAAAAATTAGCAGAAGTACTCGACTTGCCAAGATTGCCAGAGCGTATGGAATGTTATGATATTTCTCATATGCAAGGGGCAGAAACGGTGGCATCCATGGTGGTCTTTGAAGGTGGAAAGCCAGCGAAACGAGAGTATCGTCGATTCAAGCTGAAAACAGTACAAGGGAAGCCTGATGATTTTGCGTCCATGGCGGAGATTATGGAACGGCGCTACGGTAATGAAAAAGATTGGCCTATGCCAGATTTGATTATTATTGATGGTGGTAAAGGTCAGTTAAATGCAGCATTACCAGTCATCCGTGCTATGGGAGTTACTGATGTACCTGTCATATCTTTGGCAAAACGAATCGAAGAAGTATTCGTAGAAGGAGAATCGGAAAGTATTATTCTAGAACACCATACGCCAGAATTACAATTACTGCAGCAAATTCGTGATGAAGCGCATCGATTTGCCATCACTTACCATCGTAGATTACGTGGAAAGCGGAACTTAGAATCTGTTTTAGATCATGTAGAGGGCATAGGGCCGAAACGAAGAAAAGCGCTGTATAAACATTTTGGGAACTTAGATGCTATGCGAGTGGCGGAGCTACACGAACTGGAGAACGTTGAGGGAATGAACAATAAAGCAGCGCTTGCTGTGTATGAGTTCTTTCGGCGTTTGAAATAATGGAAACGAGCAACACATTCCTCCGCAAACTGATCCTACGGTAGGTTTGCTCCGGAATATGTTGCTCGTTTCTTGCATAGATTGATTTTGATGCCTCACAGAAAGAACTCATCCACAGGTGGGGCGCCGAGGGGGAGAGTATAACTTGTAATTCTATGTAGCTTGTGGCGTTCTTATGTGAATAGGATAAGGGGAAGAGCACGGTATACCTCTCAAAAACGGTATTTCATAATGTTTGTTCGAGGCACACCGTGCTCTTCTTGTGTTGGTTGTATTTAAGTAATAAAAAACGCCACAAGGGCGCTATCCGTAATAGTATATCTAAATGATGGTTGCTCGTTTCTTGTATAGATTAATTTTGATCCCTTATGGAAAGAACTCATCCACAGGTGGGCGTCACTTGTTTTGTTATGAAATCTTGTGGTGCTTGTTTATATAGCAAAGGAAACGAGCAACATATTCCTCCACAAACTGATACAGTGGTTAGGTTTGCTCCGGAACATGTCGTTTTCTTTTCATATTTATGTTATTTAGGTGACAAAGGAACGCTACAAGGGTACTATGCATAACTGTGTTTCTTAGGGCTAGATTGTCTATTTTCTGAAAAACATCTTTTAAAAGATAACGTTTTGTATATTTTAGGCTATAATGAAAATATAGAAGGATCATCAACGTGAGTTGGGCTCGTCTCTTCCTAATTATAGGAGGAGGTGGTACTATGACAAAGTTTGAAAAAATCTATTTAATGATTTTAATTTTAGACTTACTAGTACAAATCATTGATTTGTTCAAATAATTAATGAAAAAGCCTAACGCAAAGAGGTTGGCAGACCTCAACACGTTAGGCTAAATTCATTTCCAATATTCCAGAGATGAGCCTAACGCCTCCGACACGTTGGTGGCCCTTCTTTTTGTTATGTATAGTATACCACATTTTGTGGAAAAGATAAAGGTGTGACGGTTGGTCACACCTTTATTGTTTATTTTGTTGTTATTTCGTCGTCTTCGTTAGGTCCTAACATGGAATAGAAGGCCCATAGTAGGATGAACCAGAATGGTGTAAACATGAGGGCGATGCGTGTGTCGCTTTGTAATGCTAGTACCACCAAGATAAATAGGAAGAACGCTAGGATCAGGTAATTCATGAATGGGTACAGTGGCATTTTGAAAGAAGATTGCTTCGCCAGTTCTGGTCTTTGCTTGCGATATTTGAGATGGCATACGACGATGATGGCCCAAATATAGATAAAGCAGAATGTAGAGATAGATGTAATCATGATGAATACGCTTTCAGGCATGACATAGTTCAAGACTACGGTAAATAATAAGGCCGCAGCGGAGAATAGTGTTGCCTGATACGGTACGGCATGGTTTGTCAATCGTTTCATTCGGCTCGGCGCATGTCCACGTTTGGATAATGCGTAAATCATACGGCTCGTGGAGAAGATGCCCGAGTTTGTAGCAGAGGCTGCGGATGTTAGAACAACGAAGTTTACGATGCTCGCAGCAGCGAGGATGCCCACTGCATTAAATACAGCCACGAAGGGGCTAGAATTTGGGTCTACTGCAATCCATGGGTAAATACTCATGATGATGGCAAGGGATCCGATATAGAATAGAATAATTCGCAATGGAATATTGTTGATAGCCATAGGAATAACTTTTTTTGGATTTTCCGTTTCCCCAGCGGTAAGGCCGACCAGTTCAATACCTGTGAAAGCAAATACTACCATCTGGAAAGACAGGATGAAACCCATCGTCCCATTTGGGAACCAACCGCCGTAATTCCAAAGATTCGCAAAGGCCGCTGCCCCCGCATTGGTAGTGAACCCTGTAAGGATCATGATAAGACCGATGATGATGAGTGATACGATGGCAATAACTTTTATTAATGCGAACCAGAACTCCATTTCACCAAAATGTTTTACGGCTGTTAAATTCATAATGAGTAAGACTGCCAGTACAACGAGGGCTGGAATCCATTGGGGCATCCAAGGGATCCAGTATTGCATGTACAAGCCGACCGCAGTTAAGTCTGCCATAGCTAGTGAAAGCCAACAGAACCAATAGGTCCAACCTGTGATGAAGGCAGCTCGATCACCTAAATATTCTTCTACAAAGTCAATGAAAGAATGGTGATCTAAATTGGAAAGCAATAACTCTCCTAAGGCACGCATCATAAAGAAACAGATAATACCTGTAATCAGATACGTGAGGAGGATAGAGGGGCCCGCTAAACTAATAGATCGCCCAGAGCCAAGGAATAAACCTGTGCCGATGGCACCACCGATGGCTAATAATTGAACGTGGCGATTTTTAAGACCACGCTTTAACTCTTGTTGCGAGTCCGTCATAGTAAAACCTCCTTAATGCAATATAAACTTTTATATTTGATAATAGTAAACTATTTTCTATAGAATGTCAATTATCTACTAGTAAAATAATAGTATGGTTAGGCGGTAAAAAGGCTTTCACGGGACTCTAAGAAACACCTATGAAAGCCGAAAACTATATGTAATATTTTCAAGTATACTTAAAAACATATTCACATACATGTATATGTTGTTTTTCAAGGCTAGAGATGATGGTATACATTTAATGTGATAGGATGCAGATAGTTTTATGAAAACTATCTAATAGTAAGCAAGCTTGAATGGCTCTATTGATGAGAATTATAGGAAGAAACTAATACAGTATAGATATGGATAGCAAATTATACCAGATGATTATGTAAGTCCTCTAGAATACGTTGAGCCACGTTTTCAGGTGTTCCCATATTTTCAACTTGTACTTGTCGGAATTTTTCATACAGAGGAGCTCGTTCTGTGTACAATTGTTGCAATCGTTCTATACCACCCGAGGAAAGAACACGTCCTGCGGTATCTAATTCTTCTAAAGGACGATAGATTTCATAGATACGTCCATTTTGTCTTAAGGGTGCATAGTTTTTTTGTATAGTAACAGCACCGCCACCTGTAGAGATGATGAGCCCATTTTGTTTGCCTACATCTCCGATAATCTTGGACTCTATAGCACGGAATGCAGGTTCACCGTGAGTCAAAATATACTCACTAATGGAACCGACTTCCTCGGTAATGCGATGGTCTATGTCGACAAGTGTTCGTTCTGTTAGTGTTGCTAATGCTTCACCGATGGTAGTTTTACCAGACCCAGGCATGCCGACAAGAACAATGTTTTCTTGGTCTCGGCGGAATTGCTTGTATAGGTCTGAAAGAATACTTTCATCATAGGTACGATGTAAAAATAAAGTGCTCGCCGCAATGGCTTGAGCTAACAAGAAGATGAGTCCATTCACATGAGGAATGCCGAGGTTTTCCGCCTCTAACAAAATTCCTGTACGATGGGGATTGTACACCAAGTCGATAACGCCCTCTAAGCGCTTAAACGGTGCTAACTGAATACTTTGATTCGGACAGTGCGGATACATGCCTACAGGTGTACAGTTAATAATAATCTGTGTTGTTTCGTGAAAGTGGTGGATACTTTCATAGGTAGGTTCTGCATGACGACTGATATGAGTAATAGATTTAGCCCCCAATCGGTCTAAGGCGACGTGAACCGTTTGAGAGGAAGCGCCGTCCCCAAGGATGACACAATGTTTGTCTGTGACATCAATGTGTGACCAAGAAAGGGTGGCTAAGAATCCGTCATAGTCAGTATTCGTTCCATACCAAGCTCCATCTGCTTGACGCACCATGGTGTTCACGCACCCAATATTCTTCGCAATGTCACTAAGGTGGTCGCAAGCGTGCATGGCATCTACTTTGTAAGGAATGGTGATATTCAACCCTTGCAAATCAGGACGTTGCAAAAAGGATTGTACATCCTCTGGTTCTACTTCAAAGATAGTATATTGTGGATTCCCTAAAGCACTGTGAATCATGGGGGAATAAGTGTGGCCCAAGGTGCGGCCTAATAATCCAAACATTTACACCTCCAACGTACGATGACTGAAATGACGGAATGCATGTGGGTTATGTTCCAATACAAAATCTAAGAGGACAAGAGCTGTCAAGGCTTCTACCACAGGTACGGCACGGAGCGCTACGCAAGGGTCATGGCGACCTTGAATTTGTAACACTTCCGCACTGTGGTTACTGAGGGACACAGAGTGTTGATTATGATAAATAGACGGTGTTGGTTTAATACCTACTTGCATCACAACGGGCATACCGTTGGTGATACCACCTTGGATGCCACCGCTGTTATTCTTCTCTGTACGAATACCTTCATCGGTGATAATGAAAGGATCGTTTTGCTCGCTTCCACGGGAGGCACAGCCAGGGAAACCAGATCCAAAGGAAATACCTTTCACCGCAGGCATACCAAAGAGTGTGGCGCCTAAGCGATTTTCAATGCCGTCATAATTGGGATTCCCCATGCCAACCGGTAAACCGGTGGCAAATACTTCTACAATGCCACCAGTGGAATCGCCGGATGTTTTTAACTCCAATACGAGTTGCTCTGCTGTATGGCGTTGCACACGGTCTAGCATAGGAACCACTTCTGTGCTGATACTAGCAAGCTTGTCCATGGGGGGCTTGGCATAATCCACAGGTACATCTTGGACAGTACCTACTTGTGCTAAGTGGGCTCGCACGTGAATTCCGATGGACTCTAATAACTGGAGAGCAATGCCACCAGCTACGCACACTGGGGCGGTAATACGCGCAGAGAAATGACCACCTCCACGCATATCTACATACTCGCCATAGCGCATGCGAGCAGTGTAATCCGCATGGGATGGGCGTGGAATATCTCGTAGATTATCGTAATCACCACTTCGTTGTGATGTATTTTGAATCGTGAAAGCCAAAGGAGACCCACTCAGTCTGCCTTCTACAATACCCGCTTGAAATTCAGGGATATCGGCTTCTTTTCGTTGTGTTTGTAATTGATGCTGCCCTGGAGCCCGTCGATTCAGGAAGGCTTGCAAGATTTCTAAGTTGACTGGAAAACCACAAGGCAGTCCGTCTACAACTCCGCCAATAGCTTGACCATGAGAGGCTCCGAAGGTGGAAACTTTCACAGTACGACCGAAATAGGATGCCATAATTACTCCTTTTTGTGTGATAGATACAGTGTAATGGTTACTATTTACATGCTAATAGATAAGAATGCTACTATAGTAACATGTGATGATTAAGAAAATCGTATAAAAAATTAAAATATATAACATAATGTTTTTCGATAATAGATCAGTTAGAAGATGTTTTGTTTGTCATATGATAGTAACTCATCTATTACACTTATACTCTATGTGTATCTCCGCCTAACAGTTGCCAATCCTCAAAGAAATGGGGGTACGACTTGCTGATGGCTTCGCTGTCTTTCAAAATCATTGGGGATGTAGCGATGAGTGCATTCAATGCGCCAGCCATGACGAGACGATGGTCGTTTACACAGTCTACAGTGCCTCCCGTAAGAGTGCCTGTTCCCGTAATAAATAGACTATCCCCTTCCATGCGAATAGCACCGCCAGAATCGCGAACGAGCTGTGCTACCGCTTCTAATCGGTCTGATTCTTTTAAGCGAAGTCGTGCCCCATTGATGAAAGAAGATTCACCATCTATGGAGCAAGCTAAGCTAGAAAGAATCGGTAATAGATCTGGCATTTGTTCTAAATTCACATGGATTGGCTGGTGGGCTTTGCCAGTAACCGTGACAGTAGTACCATTCCAAATACAAGTAACACCAGCACTTTCTAAAATGGAAAGAATCCGTTTATCTGCTTGTACAGAATCAGGTCGCAATCCTGTGACAGAGATAGATTGACCTGTCATAGCGGCAGCTACCAACCAAATAGCGCCATTAGACCAATCCCCTTCAATGGGGTATTGCTCATTGCCGTGAAAATGTTGGTTTTCTTCAATAGTAAAACTTGGATACCCGTCCTCGGTGGAGCCTTCTATTACGTGTACACCAAAGTCTTTCATGGTTTCTATGGTTAATGTCACATAGTCTTTCGATTGTAAGGGACTTGCGCAATTCACGGTGGTGTGTCCTAACTGTGGTGCCGCTAAAAGAAGACCGGAAAAGAATTGAGAACTTACGGTCCCTGTCATGGAGAAGGTACCACCTTGTAGGCGACCAGTCATAGTGAAAGGGGGTGCGTCTTGAGAAAAGGACACGCCATGGTCTTTCATTTCACTTAGTAAAGGTTCTAGTGGTCGATCTGGTAAACGCCCTTTGGCATCGACTTTCACAGTGCCACAAATAGAAGTGGATACAGGTAAAAGTAAGCGTAAGGTCGTGCCTGATTCGTGAGGTAATACTTGACCTATACTAGGCGCAGGATTAGGTGTTACATGAGCCACACCATGTTCATAGGTGATGGTGGCACCCAAAGCACGTAAAGAATCCATGGTAGCATCAATGTCCTTAGAAGAGTGGGAAATTAAAATGGTGCTAGGACTCGCAGCAAGGGCAGCTGCAATGAGTGCCCGATGGGTGTGGGCCTTAGCGGGTATGGATGGGATTGTGCCGGATAAGGGCACATTAGAAACATGTTGCATAGGAGTCCTTTCTTCTATTTGGGCATCTTAATACAATGTGATAATTAAAACCACAACTATAAAAAGTAATTAGTATTACAGTATGTATTTACTATGGAATATTAGTTACGATACTTATAAAATGCAGTATGCGGCGAGTTCCTCGAACTTCACTTTTTTTAGCACCGATGTGCCATAACCCGTAGGAACCACGATGGTAATGGAAGAACCAGAAGCTTTTTTGTCATGACTGGCTTCTTCTAAGATAAGATCTCTTGAAATCGTCGTTGAGGTGGGTAATTCATGGGCTATTAGCAACTGTTCAATACAAGCAATAATGGTAGGGTCTAGTTCTTCGTGGGCTACGGCGCCTCTTGCCATAATGAGTAATCCTAATGCCACCGCATTACCGTGAGGGATGGTGAAAGCACTACCATGTTCGATGCCATGGCCAAAGGTGTGACCTAAGTTCAAGGTCGCACGAAGACCACTTTCCTTTTCATCGACTTCTACTACATAAGCTTTGATACGCACACATTGAGTGATGATAGTATCTACATCTTTCGGATGTTGTAACAGTGGTCGTTCACGAAGTTGATCCAACAACTCGGGATGTCCTAAGAAACCGTATTTAATGATTTCACCACATCCATTAATCCATTCTTCCTTTGGTAAGGTAGACAGTGTTTCTGGATCGCAGAGGACAAGGATGGGTTGTTTGAAAGCGCCCCATAAATTTTTACCGCAGTCTAGGTTAACCGCTGTTTTACCGCCTACAGAGGAATCCACAGCCGCCAACAAGGATGTAGGTATTTGTACATAATCGATACCCCGTAAAAAGGTAGCAGCAGCGAACCCCGCAAGGTCGCCGACGACGCCACCACCTAAGGCGATGATTAGGTCTTTACGAGTTAGCTTTGCTTGTCCTAATGTTTCCATAAGGTCCATGAGACGATGCCCGTTCTTTTCACTTTCACCATGAGGGAATGTGTAGGTATGAACGGTGTA
>CAUVRW010000028.1:0-8471 GCA_963554425.1 uncultured Veillonella sp. | reverse complement strand
GATTACAGGTAAAGGGCGTTGTAACGTGACTAATGCGGCTCCCATAGAAGATTTTATTAAGCAAACGCCTGGAAATGGTAAATTTCTATATAGTGCGTACCAACAATGGACGAATGAAGATATGATTCATTTGCTCAATAGTTGGGGTGTCCCTACTAAGGTTGAGCGTGGTGGTCGTGTATTTCCAGAATCCGATAAAGCTACAGATGTACGCAATGCTTTTATCGACACATACCGCAAATTAGGTGGAAAGCTTCACTTAGAAGAAGTTGTTAAGGATTTGATTGTAAAAGACGGCGCTATTACTGGTGTTATTACAGATAAAGGAACCTATGAATGTGATGCAGCCATTATTGCTACAGGGGGGATGTCGTATCCATTGACTGGGTCTACTGGCGATGGCTATGAATTAGCCTCTTCTGTGGGACATTCCATTGTGGAACTTCGGCCATCCTTAATTCCTTTGGAAACAAAAGAACATTGGGTAAAAGACTTAATGGGGCTAAGTTTAAAAAATGTAGAAGTCTCTATTATTGCGAAAAATAAAGTCCAAGCAAAACAATTTGGAGAAATGCTATTTGCCCATTTTGGGGTGACAGGACCAATTATTTTATCTGCCTCGCATACAGTGACAAAGTTACTCAAGAAACAAGTAGCTCCTATTATCATTGAAATCAATTTAAAACCAGCCTTATCTCGAGAAGTACTAGATAAGCGTGTACAACGTGATTTCAGTGAATCTCAAAATAAGCAATTAGTAAATGTATTGAAAGGTTTATTGCCATCCAAATTAATTCCAGTTATATGTCAATTAGGAGAATTGGAAGGAACTAAGGCTATTCACGATATTACGAAAGAGGAACGCTTGCGTTTAGTGGATACGATACAACATATGCGACTCACCGTACATAAACCTCGCCCTATAGCGGAGGCCATTGTGACAGCTGGTGGCATTTCTGTAAAAGAAGTAGATCCAAAAACGATGCAATCTAAATTGGTGAATGGTTTATATATGGCAGGAGAAGTCTTGGATGTGGATGCTTTCACGGGGGGCTATAATCTGCAAGTTGCATTTTCCACAGCCTATGTAGCTGCCACTCATGCAGCAGAAGGAGGAGTCTAATATGAATCGACGAATTTCTGTAGCTATTGATGGTCCTGCTGGTGCAGGTAAAAGTAGTATTTCTAAAGTAGTGGCCAAGGAATTAGGCTATTTATATATTGATACAGGGGCTATGTATCGTGGTATTACATGGGCTTTATTAGATATGGGTGTATCCATTGATGATACTGAGTCTGTGGCACAAGCGTTACCTCATATTCAATTGGAATTACAAGCTACTGAAAGTGGCCTTGTGGTATTGGTAAATGGGCGTGATGTATCTCAGGAAATCCGCACACAATATGTAACTAGTCATGTATCACAAGTGGCAGCGCAAAAAGCAGTGCGCACCAAATTGGTAGATATGCAACGACAGATGGCAGCTGCGGGAGGTGTCATTTTAGACGGTCGTGATATTGGTTCCGTGGTATTACCTAATGCGGAATTAAAAGTTTATTTAACAGCATCTGTGGAAACTCGTGGTCATCGACGTTGGTTGGAATTGAAAGATTCCGAGAACATTTCTTTAGAAGAGGTATGTCGCACAGTAGCTGAGCGAGATGCGATGGATATGAACCGGGAGGAATCTCCTCTTGTATGTGTCGATGATGCAGTGGTTGTAGAAACTGATCATCTCAGCATAGAAGAAACTGTGCAAACTCTTATCGACTTAATTCGCAAAGCGGAATTAGGAGGCCATCATGGATAAATTTTCTGAATGCTTATGGCGTTCTGCGTTTACCATCGTCTATGGATGGTGGTATAGAACAAAGGTATATGGGAAAGAAAATGTGCCTAAAGAAGGACCGGTTATTATTTCGCCAAATCATAAGAGTAATAATGATCCTCCTTTATGTGGATTTGCATTGCCACGGCATGTAAACTTCATGGCAAAAGAAGAATTATTTAGAAATCCAATTTCTAAATTAGTTTGTACTTGGTTGGGAGCCTTTCCCGTACGACGAGGTGGAGTGGATAAATTAGCCATTCGTCATGCCATGAATTTGTTGAAAGATAATTTAATGCTAGGTATTTTCCCAGAAGGGACACGACAAAAGGGTGACACCCTAGGGCGCTTTCACGATGGAGTGGCTTCGATGGCATTGCGCACAGGCGTACCAGTAGTACCGGTGGCGATTGTGGGTAGTGATAAAATGATTCGTGGAGAAGTAGCTGTTATTATTGGAAAGCCCATTGCCGTAGAAAAAGCAAAAGCAACAGTAGAAGCGATTGCAGAGGTAAATGATGTGGTAAAAACAGCCATCCAAACTATGATTGATGAGTATAAAGCAGGTAAGTATAAATAGGGGAATGCTATGTTTACAATACGATTAGCAGAAAATTGTGGGTTTTGCTACGGCGTAAAGCGTGCTGTTACGATGGCAGAAAAAGCTGCAGATTCAAAAGATGTGAGTTATACATTGGGACCTATTATTCATAACCCTCAAGTTGTGGGGCGACTAGAGGATAATGGTGTATATGCCATTAATGAATTAAGTGATGTAGAAGAAGGTACTGTTATCATTCGATCCCATGGAGTTGGTCCAGAAGTATATGAAGAAGCAGAAACACGGGGTTTACCGGTGATTGATGCTACTTGCCCACATGTACAGAAGGCACAGCGCGATGCAAAGTCTGTAGTGGATGAAGGATTAACCTTAGTCATCCTTGGGGAAAAGAAACATCCTGAGGTTAAGAGTATTAATCTGTGGGCAGGTAATAAAGGCATTATCGTAGAAACAGAAGAAGATGCTAAAAATATTCAATTCGTGGAAAAAATTGGAGTTGTAGTACAAACTACCTTTTCACAATTTAAGTTTCAAAGTATAATAAAAATATTAGAACAAAAATCTAATGATCAAAAGATCTTCAAAACCATTTGTCAGGCTACAGAAGAACGTCAAAACTCCGCAGTGGCATTGGCGAAGGAAGTGGATCTTATGATCGTGGTAGGTGGGAAAAACTCTGGCAACACGACTAGATTAGCAGAAGTATGTCGTGATGTAGGGTGCACTACATACCACATCGAAACTGCTACTGAAATACAAATGACGTGGTTGAAGGACGTCACAACAGTAGGAGTCACGGCTGGTGCATCGACACCAGACTGGATAATTAAGGAGGTCATTCAGACGATGGAAAATTTTGCAGAATTATTTGCAGCATCAGAAGCGCAAGCAGAAGAATTTAAGAAAGGTAATGTGATTGAAGGGGAAGTTGTACAAATCGACGACGAACGTGCATATGTATCCTTTGGCTACAAAACAGAAGCACAATTAGAGAGAAAAGAAATGGCATACCCTACACCAGCTTCTGCTAAAGATGTATTAAAGGAAGGCGACAAAATCAAAGCTGTTATCCTTAACCACATCAAAGAAGATAGCCCTATCTATCTTTCTATCACTCGTTTGGCTAAAGATGAAGATTGGCAATATGTTATTGAAGCACAAGAAAAAGATGAACCAATCATCTGTAAAGGTGTGGATGCAATTCCTGCAGGTTTAGTCGTAACTGTTAAGTCTTTACGTGGTTTCATTCCACTTTCCCAAGGTGATATTCACTTCGTGAAATCCCTTGATAACTTAGTAGGTACAGAATTCGAAGCTAAAGTACTTGAAGTTGAAGAAAAGAAAAACCGTTTGGTTCTTTCCCGTCGTGAAGTACTTGAAGTGGAACGCCAAGCTAAATTAAAAGAAGCGTTAGCAAATGTAGAAGTTGGCGGTACTTACAAAGGTACTGTTCGCAAAATTATGCCTTACGGCGCATTCGTTGATATCGGAGGAATCGAAGGTTTACTTCACATTTCCGACATCTCTTGGCAAAAAATTAAACGCGTTGAAGACGTGTTAGCAGTTGGTCAAGAAATCGACGTTAAATTACAATCCTTTGATGAAGAAAACAGCAAAATCTCTTTATCTTTAAAAGCATTATCCAAAAGCCCATGGGATGTTGCAGAAGAAACAATCCATGTAGGTGATGTGGTAACTGGTAAAGTAGTTCGCACAGTTCAATACGGTGCATTCGTTGCTATCAACGACGACATCCAAGGTTTACTTCACATTTCTCAAGTGACTAAACAACGCAATGCAAAAGTAGAAGATTACTTGAGCCGTGGTCAAGAAGTAGAAGTAGAAGTAATTTCTTTCAACAAAGATGAAAAGAAATTAGGTTTAAAATTAACTGAGTTAATGGAACCAGTAGCAACTGAAGAAGAAGCTGAATAATTTCTAGATAATAGAAGAACAGTAGGTCCAATGGACTTACTGTTCTTTTTTTGCTTTCGTTTATGTGATACAATATAGGTTGATAAACTATGTGTTCTTACTCTTCCTTGGGGAAGTTGAAATATGAGGTGAAAGTATGTCAAAACCATTAGTTGCGGTCGTAGGGAGACCAAATGTAGGGAAGTCTACGTTATTTAATGCCATTGTAAATAAACGAATTTCTATTGTAGAAGATATTCCAGGTGTAACACTAGACAGAATTTATTTCGATGCAGAGTGGTTACAACGTGAATTTACCATGATCGACACAGGGGGGATTGAGTTCATCACTGCGGAAAGTCATGAAATTCCTAAGATGATGCGTTTTCAAGCCCAATTAGCTATTGAAGAAGCCGATGTGATCCTCTTTGTTGTAGATGGTAAGCAAGGTATTACGATTGCCGATGAAGAAGTAGCTAATTTACTGCGTGCCAGCGGTAAGCCTGTGATTCTTGTAGTTAATAAAATCGACAGTGTGAACCAAGAAGCCAATATTTATGAGTTCTATAATTTAGGCATAGGCGATCCAATTGGTATTTCTGCAAAAAATTTAATGAACTTAGGTGATTTGCTAGATGATGTGGTGAAACATTTCCCTCCACAAAGTGCTAGTGAGGAAGATGAAGATACAATTCATGTGGCCTTGATTGGACGTCCTAATGTGGGTAAATCATCTCTTACAAATGCTTTGTTAGGTCAAGAGCGTGTTATCGTCAGTGATGTGGCTGGTACAACAAGAGATTCTATTGACACCCACTGGAGTCATGATGGACAGGATTTTGTGCTAATCGATACAGCGGGCATGCGTCGCAAATCTCGTATTGATGCACCTGTAGAGCGGTATAGTATTGTTCGTTCTCTTCGTGCTATTGATCGCTCTGATATCGTGGTTTTAGTACTAGATGCTACCGATGGAGTGACTGAACAAGATAAAAAAATTGTTGGCTATGCTCACGAATCTGGTAAAGGTTTAGTCATCGTTGTCAATAAATGGGATTTGATTGAAAAAGATGACAAAACTACACTACGATTCACAGAAGACATTTATGATGAAATGGCATTCCTACGGTATGCCCCAATCTTGTTTGCTTCTGCTTTGACGAAACAACGTGTTCATCGCTTAGCAGAACTTATCAAATATGTATCTGAGCAACAACATATGCGTATTTCTACGAGTGTCTTGAACCAACTGTTATCAGATGCGCAAACCGTAAACCCAGTGCCATCTCGTGGTGGACGGATTCCTAAAATTTACTATATGACACAAGCAAGTGTAAAACCACCTACGTTCATTTTATTTGTAAATGAACCAGAATTAATCCATTTCTCCTATATGCGTTTCTTGGAGAACCGACTTCGTGAATCTTTTGGCTTTGAAGGGACTCCAATTCGATTAGTACTTCGTGGTAAGAAGGGAACTGATGAAGAATGATAACGATGGAAATTGCTGTATTAGTTTTGGTAGCGTACTTAGTAGGTTCTATTCCTACAGGTTTAATTATTGGAAAACTTTGTTTTCAGACTGATGTGCGCCAATATGGTAGTAAAAACATTGGTGCTACTAATACCTATCGAGTATTAGGTATGAAAGCTGCCTTACCTGTGTTCTTAGGTGATGCTGGAAAAGGTGCGGTAGGTGTACTCTTGTTTTCACCGAATCCAGAATGGATGATTGTAGGTGGATTATGTGCTATGATTGGTCATAATTGGTCTATTTTTTTGGGATTTTCTGGCGGTAGAGGAGTGGCTACAGGATTGGGTGTGCTCATTGCATTATCACCAATAGCAGCGTTAATTTGCTTTGCTGTATGGGCCATCATTGTTAAGTTCACTTCCTATGTATCCTTAGGGTCCATTGTAGCAGCTACACTGGTGCCTATCGTGATGTACTGTTTATCTGAACCATTGCCATATATTATCTTTGGTGCTGTAGCGGCTGTGTTCGTTGTATTCCGCCATAGAGAAAATATTATGCGTCTTTTACAAGGAAAAGAGTTAGCTGTGAAACGTATTACAAAGGATGAGTAATTATGAAAATTGCAGTTATTGGATCAGGTAGTTGGGGTACTGCACTAGCTCTGAAAGGGATAGAGGCAGGTCACCAGGTAACCATGTATTGCCGTACGGAAGAGAAAGCAAATTACTTGTGTGAATATCGTATTAATCCTTATTTGCCAGAAGTTGTATTGCCTAGCTCACTAGAGTTTCAACATTCTTATGAAGCTACCTTGGCAGATGCAGAAGTGGTGTTACTGGTAACGCCATCCAGTTATGTGCGAAGTACTTTACAGGAGTTGAAACAATATTTACAACCAACTATGATTATCGTAGGATGCTCTAAAGGGTTGGAAAAAGATAGTGAAAAACGATTATCTTTGGTTATTGAAGAAGAAGTTCAAGGTTTAGTGAAAGCAACGGCTATTTTATCGGGTCCTAATCATGCGGAAGAAGTGGGTCGTAATTTGCCAGCTGCTACAGTGGTAGCAAGTCAACATGAAGGGGCGATTTGCACATTGCAAAAAGCCTTGGGTGGACCGAGCTTTCGAGTATACGGTAATACAGATGTAATCGGCGTAGAGCTAGGGGGAGCCACAAAAAACATTATCGCCTTAGCAGCAGGGATTGCCCATGGTATGCAATTAGGTGATAATTTATTGGCAGCTTTACTGACTCGTGGACTTCATGAAATGACGAAGTTTGGTGTTGCCATGGGGGCAAAAGCAGAAACTTATGCAGGACTTTCAGGAATGGGTGATTTAATCGCTACTTGTATGAGTCCACATAGTCGAAATCGTCGAGCAGGTCAAAAGTTAGCCGATGGAGAGACGATGGAAGATATCATCAACCATTCCCAAATGGTGGTGGAAGGATTTTTTGCTGTTCGTATCATTTATGACTTAGCCAAAGCAAAGGGGATTGATATGCCTATCACCAATGCTCTGTATGAGGTGTTATATCATCAAGTTCCTCCTGCTGAGGTGTTGATGCAGTTGATGATGCGTGATGTAAAACAAGAAGTTTGTAATGAGTCATAGACTATGAGGAAGATTTCATAAAAAATCTATTGTACCCCATAGTAAAATCATGTAGAATATACAGGTACAGGTAGTAAATCGTATGAGAATTATTTCAGGGACAGCCAAAGGGCATACCATACAAGCTCCGAAAGGTATGGATACAAGACCGACACAAGATCGTGTGCGAGAGAGTATTTGTAATGTCATACAAAGTCGAAGAGGATTTTTTGAGACTCAGGTGCTAGATTTATTTTCGGGGACAGGTGCGCTAGCTATCGAATCTTTGAGTCGTGGGGCTAGTCATGCTATTGCTGTAGATACGCGTACGGATACGTGTATTAAGAAGAATGCACAACATTGTAAGGTAGAAGACCGATTGGAAATTATGAAATGCACTATGGAATCGGCACTTACACGGTTACAAGGAAAGCAGTTTCAGTTGATATTTTCAGATCCCCCTTATGAGAAAGGGTATATCCAAAAAACATTGGATTTAGTGGAAGAGTTACAATTACTTACCGAAGATGGCTTTTTGATTTTAGAACGCCATAAGAATGAAACATTAGAATTATTGCCCAAGTGGGTGCTTGTTAAAGCTTTATCCTTTGGGTATACTCGCGTTGACATTCTGTGTCGAGAACCGTAGAAAGGGGCTTATATCGTGAGAATTGGAGTTTGTCCAGGTAGTTTTGATCCTGTTACAAATGGACATATAGATATATTTGAGCGTGCCAGTAAATTAGTGGACAAGCTAATCGTAGTGATTTTAGAAAATCCGAATAAGAAGTACTTGTTTACCTTGGATGAACGGGCTGAGTTAATTCGTCAATCTGTGTCACATATTCCTAATGTTGAAGTGGATTTTGGAGCGGGATTGTTGAATGATTATGTAAAATCAAGAGATAGTCATATTATCATTCGTGGTCTCCGTGCGCTGAGCGACTTTGAATATGAATTTCAACGAGCTTTATTCTCAAAATATTTAGATGATGAGATTGAAACTGTATTTATTATGACTAATAATAAATATGCCTTTGTCAGCTCTACAGGAATACGGGAATTAGCTAAATTCGGTGGTAAATTAGATGG
>CAUVRW010000027.1:0-8492 GCA_963554425.1 uncultured Veillonella sp. | reverse complement strand
AAACACCAGAAAAAGTAGAAATTGCACAAGCTCTTGTGCGCCTTGGATTAGATGTCATCGAAGCTGGTTTCCCAGCGGCATCGGAAGGGGACTTTGAAGCGGTATCTACCATTGCTAAAGAAGTACGTGGATGTACTATTGCAGCGCTTGCTCGATCCAATGAAAATGACGTGACAAAAGCAGCAGAAGCACTAGCTCATGCAGAGCGCAGTCGTCTTCATGTGTTTATCGCTACTAGCGATATTCATCTAGAATATAAATTGAAAAAGACTCGTGAAGAAGTGTTAGATATTGTGAAACACATCCTTGAATTTGCAAAAGGTAAATTCGATGAAATCGAGTTCTCTGCAGAAGATGCATCTCGTACAGATCTAGATTACCTATGCCGTGTTTTTGAAGTGGCAATCGAAGGTGGAGCTTCTATTTTGAATATACCAGATACAGTAGGCTACATGACGCCAGAAGAGTTCGGCAATCGTATTCGCTACATCAAAGAGCATACGAAAGGTATTGAAAAGGCAATCATCAGTGTCCATTGTCACAATGACTTAGGTCTTGCTAATGCGAACACGTTGGCAGCTATCGAAGCCGGAGCTCGTCAAGTGGAATGTACAATGAATGGCTTAGGAGAACGAGCTGGCAATGTGGCTATTGAAGAAGTGGTGATGGCTATTAAAACTCGTCATGACCATTATCCATTCGATGTACACATCGACACACCACTATTCACTCGTACTAGTAAATTGGTGAGCAAACTTTGCGGTGTTGCTGTATCTCCTAACAAAGCTATCGTAGGTGCCAATGCCTTCGCACATGAGTCCGGCATTCATCAACATGGTATGTTGAACAATCCAACGACGTATGAAATCATGACTCCTGCTAGCGTAGGAGCAGAAAAAACGTCCATCGTATTGGGTAAACATTCTGGACGCCATGCTTTTGAAGATCATCTAGTGAATCTAGGCTTTCAGTTAGAAGAAGAACGAGTGAATGAATTGTTCATTCAATTCAAAACCTTAGCAGATAAGAAAAAACAAGTGTATGATGAAGATATTTATGCCTTAGTGATGGATACCATGCATCACGAGCAAGCATTCCACGTGGTGCAACACGATTATCATTCCGATCAAAATGGATACGTGCTTGCTAGCATTCGTGTATTAACTCCGAATGGGGAACGCATGGATGCCGCTGTTGGTGATGGTCCAGTAGATGCTTCTTTCAGAGCCATCGAACGACTAGTGAACACTCCATTTGTATTGGAAAACTTCCAAATCCGTTCCGTAACGGTAGGTAAGGATGCCCTTGGGGAAGCGGTGGTGAAAGTCAACTACAATGGCCGCAGATTCCAAGGTCGTGGTATTAGCACAGACATCGTAAAATCCAGTGTGAATGCCTATATTAACGCAGTGAATGCCATTTATTTAGCAAAAGAATTAGAACAAGAGTTTGGAAACCAGGAGGGTTAATGTCATGGGTATGACGATTACAGAAAAGAATATGGCACGCCATGCAGGGCTTGCAGAAGTAAAAGCAGGTCAAATGATCGAGTGTCAATTAGATTTCATCTTGATGAACGATATTACATTTCCACCAGCAAAGAAAGAGTTTGAAAAAATCGGTAAACCTGTCTTCGATGCAGATCGCATCTACTTAGTACCGGATCATTTCACACCGAATAAAGATATTAAATCTGCTACACAAGCGAAAGTGATGCGTGATTTTGTACGACAACATAAGATTACACACTATTTTGAAGTAGGCCGCATGGGCATTGAGCACGTATTGTTGCCAGAACAAGGTTTGATTGGGCCAGGGGAAATGATCATTGGTGCCGATTCCCACACTTGTACATATGGTGCATTGAATGCTTTCGCAACAGGCGTAGGCTCTACAGATGCTGGGGTCGCTATGGCAGAAGGTAAAACTTGGTTTAAAGTGCCAGAAACAATTAAAGTTGTGTTAGAAGGAAAACCTGCCAAATGGATTTCTGGTAAAGATATTGTGTTGGACTTAATCGGCAAAATTGGTGTGGATGGAGCTCGTTACAAAGCCCTTGAGTTCCATGGATCTGGTGTGCAATACATGACAATGGCAGACCGCTTGACGATCTGTAATATGGCTATCGAAGCGGGAGGAAAATGCGGGGTATTCCCGTACGATGCAGTGACAGAGGAGTATATCCAAGGTCGCATCACACGTCCTATCGAGCCAATTGCAGCAGACGAAGATGCAGAATACTGCCAAGTGGTAACCATTCAATTGGACGAATTAACTCCAGTGGTGGCGTACCCACATCTTCCTTCCAACACGCATTACATGAAAGATATTGTGAAAGAAGACCGCATTCAAATCGACCAAGTTATCATCGGTTCTTGCACGAATGGTCGCTTTGAAGACTTACAAATGTGCGCAGAAATTTTTAAAGGCCGTAAGGTGGCGGACTTCGTACGTTGCATCGTCATCCCAGGATCTCAAGATGTATATAACCAAGCTGTGAAAGCAGGCTTAATGGACATCTTTATTGAAGCAGGCTGTGCTGTAAGCACACCAACTTGTGGCCCTTGCTTAGGCGGTTACATGGGAATTATGGCAGAGGGAGAGCGCACCGTTTCTACTACAAACCGTAACTTCCGTGGCCGTATGGGACACGTAGACAGTGAAGTATATTTGGCAAGCCCATATGTGGCGGCAGCAAGTGCAGTAGCAGGGTATTTAGCAAGCCCTGAGGAGGTATAATATGGCAGACTTTCAAGGAACGATTTGGCGCTACGGCGACAATGTAGATACAGACGTAATTATTCCAGCGCGCTATTTGGCGATTGCGGATATGGCAGAATTGGCAGAACATGCTATGGAAGATATTGATACTACCTTTGCACCGAATGTGAAAGCCGGTGAAATCATGGTAGCGGGCAAAAACTTTGGCTGTGGTTCTTCTCGTGAACATGCACCAGCGGTGATTAAAGAAAAAGGCATTTCTTGCCTCGTAGCAGATAGCTTTGCTCGTATTTTCTTCCGCAATGCTATCAACATCGGTTTGCCAGTGATTGAAATTGGCGAGGCTGTGGACCGCATTCAGGAAGGTCACGAAATCGCTGTAGAAATGGCCACAGGTGTTGTGCATAATGTGACTACTGGTGAAAGCTACCAAGGAACAGCGCTACCACAATTTGTGCAAAACATTGCCAAAGCAGGTGGACTAGTGAACTTTGCAAAAACAAGACAAGACTAATAGGAATGATAGAATTAATAGGAGGCCCTAGGTTATGCTATTATTGATTAGCCTAGTGGTATTCCCTATAGTATGTATACTAGATAAATAAAATATTTTAGTGTAGTGTAGAGACTTTCAAAAGAGGATTACTATGAGTGAAAAACAAATTGTCCTAATTGCTGGTGACGGCATTGGAGAAGAGATAACAAATTCCGCGCGTGCTGTGGTGGACGCAGCATTTGCTAAAGCGGGTGTAACAGCTAATTGGATTGAGAAAAAAGCCGGTGGTGCAGCTATCGATGCTTTCGGTGAACCATTGCCACAAGATACGATCGATGCATGCCAAGCAGCAGATGCTGTATTATTAGGGGCTGTAGGAGGTCCTAAATGGGACGATGTAGATCCATCTATCCGCCCAGAAAAAGCTATCCTTGGCTTGCGCAAAGCATTGGGCTTGTTCTGCAACTTGCGACCAGTGAAAATCTACCCAGCATTGCGTGAGTTTTCTCCATTGAAACCAGAACTAGTAGAAAATGTTGACTTCGTTATCGTTCGTGAATTAACTGGTGGCATCTACTTTGGGGAACGTGAAGAAGCTCAAGGAGAAGGACCAAACGAATTTGCTTGGGATAAAGAGACATATGCTCGTTATGAAGTAGAACGTATCATGGATGTAGCTGTAGAAACAGCACGTAAACGTTCTGGCAAAGTGGTGAGCGTAGACAAAGCCAACGTATTGGCATCTTCTCGTTTATGGCGTAAAATTGCGAAAGAAAAAGCAGAAGCCAACCCAGATATTTCCATGGATTACTACTATGTAGATAATACAGCGATGCAATTAGTGACGAATCCAGGTCAATTTGATGTCCTAGTGACAACTAACTTATTTGGAGATATCTTGAGTGATGAAGGCGCTGTTATCTCTGGGTCCCTTGGCTTGTTGCCATCTGCCTCTATTGGAACAGGCACTTCCTTGTATGAACCAATTCATGGTTCGGCACCAGACATTGCAGGACAAGGCATTGCTAACCCATTAGGTACGATCTTGTCTGCTGCCATGATGTGTCGTTACTCCTTGGATCTACCTGCAGTAGCGGACTCCATCGAACAAGCAGTAACAGCTGTCCTTGATGCAGGTTATCGCACAGGAGATATGTACCGTGAAGGATTCACAAAAGTGAACACCCAAGGCATGACTGACGCTGTGATAGCGCACTTAGGCTAAGATTTAGCAGTATATAAGATATAAAAAATCGCGGCACACCCCACCACAAACTGATACTATCGTTAGGTTTGCTTCGGAGTATGCCGCGCTTTTTGCATATGTTATTGTCTAGATGCCACTAACATCGCCTAGGCTAAGTAAGTTATGAGAGGTCTTGAGAAAAAAATAGAGGAATTTATAAAGAGAAAAACCTAGAGTATTTAAAGTTTCGCGTGCTTTTGTGTATAATAGTGTACGTATGTCAATATTGGGAACGGAAAGTAGGAGGGTTTACCATGGCAGATGAACGAGTTACGGATCTACAGTTGGCACATTCTGTGCTAGGTTATACAGGTGTACCTGGGGCCTATGCCTATGAAGTGTTGCAGAATGTACTTTCAAAATATATAGAAAAGGGCGGCTCCGTGGAGAGGCAACGGATTGAGCGTTGTCAAAGTCATCGTGAGCTCGTACAGGCTGTCCACGAAGGGCGCATCGATTATGCCATATTGCCCATTGAAAACTCTATCGTCGGGGAAGTGCGGGATAGCACGGATTTAATCAAAGATAAGAATATCCACATCGTTGGGGAAGTGCGCCATCGTATTAGCCATAGTTTGCTAGGCGTACCAGGGGCTAGCCTCGACACGATTCAAGAGGTGTATTCTCACGAGCAAGCCCTCATGCAATGCTCACAATTTTTGGCGACCCACAGTTCTTGGCAATTAAGTCCTATGAACAATACTGCTATGAGTGCGAAATACGTGAGCGACACACAGGATGTGACGAAGGCATGCATTGCCAATGCATCCGCCAAAGAATTATATGGACTCACATTGTTAGCGCCAGATATTGCAAACTTTAAGGAAAACTTTACGCGATTCTTCATCATCACTCATAAGGATGTAAGGATTCATGATGCGCACAAACTAAGCATTATTGTACAAACACCAAATACGCCAGGGGCACTGGTGAAAGTCCTACGAGTTTTTGAGGAACATCAATTGAACATGGTCAACATCAAATCACGACCATGTATGCATACACCGTGGGAGTACTTCTTCTACATCGATATCGAAGGGGAAGGCCGTGAAATAGAAGTACAACAGGCTTTGGCAGAAGTGCGAGATTTGTCCAATTATTTACAGGTCTTAGGGCATTATAAAATTTATGATGTACTGTGAAGATTTAACTATAACTTAAACACTATATGATGCTAATAGGGGAGCATACTGATTCTGTATGTGATGAGTATGGCTAGCATAAGAGGAATAGTTTAAAAGTTTGATGAAGTTTTATGAGATCTCTTGCTTACGGAAATAGAGATATGATACTATACTCCCATGAGTTATATAGAAATATGTAGATATATGTAGATATATAGTATAGATGTGCTAAAAAAATGTGCTATGTAAATGTAGTATGCAAATCTAGTATATAAATATAGTGTGCATATACACTATGCAAGCATAATATAGGCAATCGCTAAGTTCTATATACGAATTAAGAATGTAACATTTGAGCAAGGAGACATAGTATGAAGCGAACAATTATTTCTTTTTTAGTGGGCGTTATCGTGACAGGTTGTGCGATGGGCTGGTTCTGGTATCAAGACCGTGAACAATATACACGTGCCATTCCAGCCGTGAAAGGTTTCATCCAAGTAGCACCAGTGGTGAATGGAACACCAGCAGGAACGACAAATGGAGCTGTGCCACAACAAGCAGGAGCCGTAGCGTCACAAGCAACACAGCAACAAGTACAAATTACGCAAGAAAAAGCGATGGAAATCTTTAAAACGGCATACCCAGACTATCGCATTGAAAAAGTGAAGTTCGATACAGATCATGGTCGTGCTCATTATGAAATCGATGGAGAAACATTAACTCGTGAAGTAGAAATTAAAATTGATGCTGTCACAGGGGAAATCTTCCAAGTTAAAGAAGGACATTAATACGTTGATATAGAATTATGAATACCTAACCTACCTAGTAGGCTAGGTATTCTTTCATTAGCAAAGGAAATGATTGTGTTAGTATTGCTATCGTTAAAACAAGTGAGTTCCTAACAACATCAAGAATCATTTACCAGTAGTATATTTTAACGTACTGTGTTAGTATGAATTATAGAAGGCTTGGCAAACTATCTGCGTGTAAGGTAGATTTATTTGGTGTATAGATGCTATTACATCAAAGATAAAGTTTAGAAAATCAATGGGAGGAGACCTTAAGGAATTTAGAATTTAGCCTATCAAATTTGAGTGAGTAAAGTAGAATGGAGGAGATTGTATGACAGAATTACATATGTATGTAGCGTATTTGACAGCGTGGACCATATACCAATTATGGTCTATTCATAGATGGATGAAATCGGAGTCAAAAGAGGAAAAAGCTAAGAATGCTGGTCATGCATTGCAAGAAATTTTAAACTTTGTATCTCCTAAGGCAGTAGCGGGATTAGCCATGAGTGGAATCGTTTTTACCGGTGCTGCAGATGTGTTGGGTATTTTGCTAGTGAAAGGCTTCATACGTGACCCTCAATGGTTAGATACTTTGTTACTAGGTCTCGTTTGTGTCAGTATTATTGTGGGAATTCGGGCTGCTATTGAGGCGTATCGCATTGTTCTAGATGCGTCTAATTCTCGTCAACCAGATCTCTTTTTGGTTCGCCATGAAAGACTCTTTAAAAGGGGGCGTATAAACCTAGAGGTTGTAGTGAACCGGGTATTAAATGTATTATACGCGGGATTTGCTATCTATACGATGGTTATACTTTTACAATTATTACATATTTTATAATCAAATCGTATACTATATGTCTATAGAATATTAGCAAAAGTTGTGGTAGTCTGTTATAATAAATTGATTACATTGAATACAGTGAAAATGATAACAGTGTGCATATCGTTATGAGATGACGAATATAAAAGTAAGAAAGGCATTGATAATGAACGTAAACAAAAATACATCAGTTGCAAAAGATGCAAGCGATGTTATCGAATCCTTAAAAAACTCGTATAACGAATTAGTATACCCTTCTAAATCCTTTGGAGTAACATCTGTTAACAGTTTGGAAGCAAAGGCGAAGTTATGGGGCTTAAATCCCGTACCAGCAAAAGAGGCTCGTGTCCTAGAACTAGGCTGTTCTATGGGGGGTAATATCATCGGGCAAGCCGTGTATCATCCAGAAGGGTCTTATGTAGGCGTTGACCTCAGCGGATCTCAAATTGAAATTGGCAATGAAATCATTGAGGCCATTGAACTTAAAAATGTAAAATTAGTAGAACAAGACATTTTGAAAATTGATAAAGACTTCGGTACATTTGATTACATTATCGTCCATGGAATCTGGTCTTGGGTACCAGATGTAGTAAAAGATAAAATTTTAGAAATCTGTAATGTAAACTTGTCCGAGCGTGGGGTAGCCTATATTTCTTATAACGTATACCCAGGTTGGCATCGATTGAATCAAGTTCGTGAAATGATGATGTTTGCCACACAAAATGATCAAGGTATGGATTTATTAGAACGTACAGAAAAAGCGATTTCCTTTGTACATCATATGAATGAGCTTATTAAAGAGTCTAAAGATATTGTTCCTAAATTGGAGTGGAAAACAGACAGCTTTGATTCTGCGTTGGATCATAGAGCGTATTATATTGCTCATGAGTATTTAGAACCTATCAATGATCCGGTATATGTGAGTGATTTCATTAACAGAGCTAGAAAACATAATATGATATATGTAGCGGATACAGACTTTCAATTGTCGGCGATTACTTGGATGAAAAAAGAACGTAGAGAGTTAATTGAGACTATGTCAGGTGGAGATTGGAATACAAAGGAACAAATTCTAGATTTTTATTATGATACACAATTCCGTCGTTCCCTATTATGCCATGAGTCGCAAGCGCATTTACTACGTCATAATGAAGAGTTTTTAATTGAAACTTTAGATTCTTTGTATTTTGGTATGGTTAATAAAGGTAAAGAGTTGAAGGATACTGACAATGCTGTAGAGCAAGCCATTGTAAATCAATGCCGAACAGGAGAATTCTTTAATGTCGCAGAT